>NZ_CBFIHX010000001.1:0-73276 GCF_965662505.1 Pseudomaricurvus sp.
AAGGCAATTGATCTATTTGACATCAAAAAAGGTTCCGGAAAATCCTATGTTGTAAGGAATAAACGCAGAAAGTAGCAGATTACACCGTCACCGCCGGCTCCAGTAATTGCAACGTACCTTCATTCGCATCCATTCTCACCAGGCCCCCGACAGGCCAGGTTTGATTGTGGCGAATATGACCGATCTGTGCGCCCATGTAGCAAGGGATGCCCAAGGGCTTTACATATTGCTCTACGATATTGGCGAGGGTAAACGAGCCCACCATGACCTCGCGATCTTTCTGGCCTCGGGGTTTTCTGAAGTAGCCGAAGATCAAACCAGCAACTCGATCCAGTGTGCCGTTGAGTTTCAGAGTCGAGAGGTAGCGATCGATGCGATAGACCGATTCGTTCACGTCTTCGAAGAACAGGATTTTGCCATCGACATCCGGCAGATAGTCCGTGCCTGACAGGGATAGCCAGACGCTCATATTTCCTCCCACCAGTCGACCCTCAGCGACACCGGAATTGATGGTGCGAATTTGATTATCCCCCGTGACGATCAATGGACCACTGCGATCTTCGTTCACATACTTGACGCTTTGCCCCTGAAAAATCAGACGATTGATGTAATCAAATCGATAGGGATTCCAGTGGGTAAACCCCACTGGGCCATGAAACGTGACCAGCCCCGCCTTGTGATAAAAAGCGTTCAACAAGGTCGTAATGTCGCTGAAGCCCATAAATATTTTGGGGTTGTTCTTAACCAGTTCAAAATCCAGATACGGCAAAGTTCGGTTGCTGCCCCAGCCGCCGCGCAACGCAAAGATGGCTTTCACCTCGGGATCAGCAAAGGCTTCATTAATGTCTTTGGCTCGATTCTGATCGGTCCCGGCCAGATAACCATTTTGGTCCAGAATGTGCTCACCCAGTTTGACCTTTAGTCCCCCTTCTTCCAGGGATTCTTTGGCCATATCCACCAGACTGCGCTCAAAAATAGCCGTCGCCGGAGAGACACAACAGATGGTATCTCCACGCTTCAGCGCCTGAGGATAATGAATCGCTTGTGATCTATCAGGTAGTTCTACCGGTTTCGTTTCAGCCGGCTTCGAAGAATCAACGGTGTCAGGCTTTGAAATTGGCTCCACCGCCTGCAAGTTACTGACGGGTCCGGAGTTGTTGGTGCATCCTGCCACAGAAACTCCTGTCAGCAGTCCATATTTGACCAGATCTCTGCGTTTCACCCTCACTCCTTAGTGTAAAAATTGATATTTCTTACGGTAAAGAATAGTTCAGAATGCGCCACTTCGTACTTCCAATTCGTACTGCTAAAACAAAAAAGAAAAGACACGATCTTCCTCTTTCACTTCGCCATACATTAACCCGCTGGACATTCCCCTTGGGGAAAGGTCTATAAAAGGTAAATCTACTACCAAATCACGATTTCAGATTGACCAGGGATACTAACAACATGAACTGTTACTTCGCCAAACACATTACCCCTTTTGTTCAAGCCGAGCTGACGAAATCCGACATCCAAATGACTAACGGTGCTTCTCAACAAGCTTTTAAACATCTGGAGAATGCGCATATTCTCGGACAGGAATCCACCTATTGGCACGTGAAAGTTCACTACCACATGTTGCTATGGGGATTGAAAGAAAAAGACACACCTGAAATCAGGGGACAACTTCTGAGAATCATTGGCGCGGCCACCAAAACTGCTTTCGGCATGATTCCAAAAGGTAACAGCGGCGGAGCCAATATCAGCCCTTTTAAATCCTTGCCAGTTGATAAGTCCCTGGCCGACATTATTCTGAACGCAAAGCTCTGAGCCATCAATCAGGGTTGGACATATTTTATCTTGATACTTTTTACAGACTGTTTATCAATTTTCAACTGAACTTTCTATTTTTAGATGGAAAAGTAATTTCCCATAATAAAAAAAACAAAACCATAAAAACATAAAAAGTTATGAGAGAAACTCTGGAAGCTTCCGAATCTTATAGCCCTTGTCATCCCTATCCTCACTGATATTTAATGCATTATCTGACTCAAACTTTTTTGCTCAAATCGCACCTTTCACCCCTTTCATTTATCACGCCATTTTCAGTGAACGATGTAACGTTTGTGAGAAAAATAACGACAATCGTTGTATCAAAATGTAGCGAACACACTCGCCAGTGCTACGCTTTGACATGAAAAGCTCAGGTCTTTTCGTTGGGTAAAAAGCTTTTCGTAACTTCCTCATTTTAATGGCTAACCCTTTTCGCAGATAACAAGAAAATTTGATGCGAAGATGTAAAGTCAAGTAAGGAGTCAAGATGAAAACATTCACTAAAAATCTTTTGGCCATTGGCGTTTTAGCAAGTGCGCTTCCGGCCGTGGCTTTTGCTCAAGAGAGTGTTGGGCCTAGCAGTGGAGACAGGGAGTTCACACTTTCAGGAACCGGTACCAGCGATAAGGATTTCGACAACAGCAGTATGGGCGCATCTGCGGATATCGGCTGGTACACCTCTTCCCACATGGTCTGGGGTATACGTCAAAGCATCAATTACGCAGACATTGAAGGTGAAGATGCCACCGATGATTTCTGGAACGGCAGCACCCGTGGCTATCTGGATTACCACTTCCTTGACGGTGCCTGGCGCCCCTTTGTCGGTGCCAGCCTGGGTGGTATCTATGGTGACGGGGTCAAAGACAGCGCTTTCGCCGGTATAGAATTTGGTCTCAAATACTATGTGCTTGAAAGCACCTTTATTATGGGACGTGCCGAATATCAATTCTTCTTTAGCGATGGCGACGAAGCCGAAGACAACTTTGACGATGGCGCTTTTGCATACGTCTTGGGCATTGGTTATCACTTCTGATCCCTAATCTTTACATGGCTAATCCCTAGTTTTTACATGACTAGTTACTGCGAACCGGGCACTTTTCAGTGCCCGGTTACGTTTTTGAACGAGAAATAGCCATCGAACAAGAGTCACCAGAACAGATCTATATCAAAATATTTTGATATAGATTGACTCCCCTGCTAGACTGCTCTGCATGTCTCAGTTGTTATCCACGGTAAATTTCGCCGAAAGCCCCTTAACCAGCGACCTGGCAGCCACATTAAAGGCCGCCGGAGACCCCTTGCGGCTGGAGATTCTGCGACTTCTGGCGCGAGATTCATTCGGAGTAATGGAGCTAAGCCGAATTTTTGCCATTAAGCAGTCTGGCATGAGCCACCACCTGAAAGTGCTCGCCAACGCCGGACTGGTGGCAACCCGCCGGGAGGGGAACTCGATTTTCTACCGCCGAGCGCTACCTGGCGCTGAATCGCCCTTCCGCCAACTGCTGGACAGCCTGTTTCATACACTGGATCAGAACCCGCTGGCGGATGAATATCATGTTCAGCTCAAGACAATACAACAGGAGCGGGCTGCCGCTTCGCAGGCGTTTTTCAGTGACAACGCCGCAAAGTTCCGGGCGCAGCAGGATTTGATCGCCAGTCATGCGGTCTATGCGGAAGCCGTTACCGAGATGCTGACCAATACGTCATTGCCACAGCACCAGACGGCGCTGGAAGTAGGACCCGGCGAAGGAGAGTTCCTGTCAGTGCTGGCCTCAAGGTTTACTCAGGTGATAGCCCTGGACAACTCAGAGTCGATGCTCGACAAGGCTCGAGTCTTTGCCTCTGAGCATCAACTCAGCAATGTTGAATGTATTCATGGCGACACCGAAGCCGCGGTTCAACTGGCACTGAATGCCGATTGTGTCGTCATCAACATGGTGTTGCACCACGTGCCGTCACCGGCACACCTGTTTGACGACATCAGTCAACTGCTCAATCCGCAGGGCTGCCTGTTAGTCGCCGACTTGTGTCACCACGACCAACAGTGGGCGCGAGATGCCTGTGGTGATGTATGGCTCGGCTTTGAGCCTGACGATTTTTCCAGCTGGGCGCAACTCGCCGGGCTGCAGGAAGGGCAAAGCCAGTATATGGCGTTGCGCAATGGTTTTCAGATTCAGGTCAGGCAGTTTTTTAAGCCCTCGGCCTGATCCCTCAACCTAATCAATAGTTTTACAGAGATTTTGGACTCATGTCCGAATAAAAGATTGTTCAACCGCAGGTGCGGTCATTTTTAAAGGAGCATGCCATTCATGTCTGAGTATTCCGTATTTACTTCCGAGTCTGTGTCGGAAGGCCATCCCGACAAAATGGCGGATCAAATTTCTGATGCCGTCCTGGATGCCATTCTTGCCCGCGACAAATATGCCCGCGTTGCGGTAGAAACGCTGGTGAAAACCGGTATGGCGATTGTCGCTGGCGAACTGACCACGTCCTGCTACGTCGATCTTGAAGACATCATTCGCGATGTCATCACCGACATCGGTTACAACAGTTCCGATGTCGGTTACGACGGTGCCACCTGTGCAGTTCTGAACGCCATCGGTAAACAATCGGTGGATATCAACCAAGGTGTTGATCGCGCCCGTCCTGAAGATCAGGGTGCCGGCGACCAGGGGCTGATGTTTGGCTACGCCACCAACGAAACCGATTCACTGATGCCCGCTCCGGTCTATTATTCTCACCGCTTGGTGGAACGTCAGGCTGAGTTACGTAAAGACGGCATTCTGCCGTGGCTGCGTCCCGACGCCAAAAGCCAGGTCACCATGCGTTACGAAGACGGTAAGCCTGTTGCCATCGACGCCGTGGTACTGTCGACTCAGCACAACCCTGAAGTGACTCAAGAAGATATTCGTATCGCAGTGATGGAAAACATCATTCAGCACGTCCTGCCCGCTGAGTTGCTGCACGCCGAGACGCAATTTCACATCAACCCTACCGGCAAGTTTGTGATAGGTGGTCCGGTTGGGGATGCCGGTTTGACCGGGCGCAAAATCATTGTTGATACCTACGGCGGCATGGCTCGTCACGGTGGCGGCGCTTTCTCCGGCAAAGACCCGTCCAAAGTAGACCGCTCTGCAGCCTACGCCGGTCGCTATGTCGCCAAGAACGTCGTGGCTGCCGGTCTCGCGGATCGCTGTGAAGTACAGGTGTCCTACGCCATTGGTGTAGCCGAGCCGACGTCTATCTCGATCAATACCTTCGGCACTGGCAAAGTCAGTGATGACGAATTGATCGGCGCCATCCGTAAAACGTTCGACCTGCGCCCTTACGCCATCACCACCATGCTCGATTTGCTGCACCCGATGTATCAGTTGACCGCCGCGTACGGACACTTCGGTCGCGAGCCGTTTGAACACACATACACCTGGACAGAAAACGGCGAAGAAAAATCTGAAACCTTTACCGCTTTCACCTGGGAAAAAACCGACAAGGTTGACGAGCTGAAAGCCGCACTGGCTTAACAGACTCATGGTCGCCACAAACCGTCGCCTGAATTCATTTTGACATACGCCAGCCACAGGCTGGCAGAAGAGGATTAATCATGACTACTTTTACAGACTACAAAGTTGCCGCTGCCAACGAAGCCGAGTTCAACCAACTCGCCGCCTGGGGCCGTAAAGAAATCGACATCGCTGAAGGCGAGATGCCTGCACTGATGGCGCTGCGTCGCAAGTACAAAGACGCACAGCCTCTGGCCGGTGCCAAGATCATGGGTTGTATCCACATGACCATTCAGACCGCCGTGCTGATTGAAACTCTGGTGGACCTGGGTGCCGACGTGCGCTGGTCGTCCTGTAATATTTTCTCAACTCAGGATCATGCGGCTGCAGCCATTGCCGCTGCCGGCATTCCTGTATTCGCCTGGAAAGGTGAGACCGAAGAAGAGTTTCTTTGGTGTATTGAACAAACCATTCTGTCGGAAAAAGACGGCACTGAAGCCTGGGATGCCAACATGATTCTCGACGATGGTGGCGATCTGACCGAAATGGTTCACAGCAAGTACCCTGCACTGCTGAACGACATTCACGGCATTTCTGAAGAAACCACCACCGGTGTACACCGTCTACTGGAAATGCTGGAAAAGAACGAGCTGAAAGTACCCGCCATCAACGTCAACGATGCGGTCACCAAATCCAAAAACGACAACAAGTATGGTTGTCGTCACTCTCTCAACGATGCTATCAAGCGCGGCACCGACCACCTGATGGCCGGTAAAAAAGCGCTGGTTATCGGCTACGGTGATGTGGGTAAAGGTTCTGCCGCATCACTTCGTCAGGAAGGCATGATCGTTAAGGTTACCGAGATTGATCCAATCTGTGCCATGCAAGCCTGTATGGATGGTTTCGAAGTGGTTTCCGCCTACAACAACGGCGTCAATACTGGCGAGGTCGCTGACATCAATACAGCCGTGCTCAGCACTACTGATTTGGTTGTCACTACCACCGGTAACATCAATGTCTGTGACGCCGCCATGTTGCAAACACTGAAAAATGGCGCTGTGGTATGTAACATTGGCCACTTTGATAACGAAATCGATACCGCCTTCCTGCGCGACAACTACGAGTGGGATGAAGTCAAACCACAGGTGCACAAAATTTACCGCGACAAAAGCAGTAACGATCATCTGATCCTGTTGTCCGAAGGACGTCTGGTGAATCTAGGGAACGCTACCGGTCATCCATCACGCATTATGGACGGTTCTTTCGCCAACCAGGTGCTGGCACAGATCTATCTGTACGAGCGTAAATTTGCCAATCTGATGGAAGAGGAAAAGTCGTCCGAGGTCTACGTCAAAGTCTTGCCGAAAAAGCTGGACGAAGAAGTGGCCAAAGATATGGTGGAAGGCTTCGGTGGTGTCATCACGCGCATGACTGAAACCCAAGCGAACTACATTCACGTCGATGTAGACGGTCCATTTAAACCAGAAAGCTATAAGTACTGATCGGAAATAACACCCGACCGTACAACCGCCAGGCGCTTTGCGCCTGGCAAAGACATTGAGTAATGATCATGAGTAACAACGAAAACCTGCGTCTCAGCTTTGAATTCTTCCCGCCCAAAACCGACGAAGGCCGCGCTAAACTGCTGACCGTACGTGACGAATTAAACACCCTTAATCCGGAATTCTTTTCCGTAACCTATGGTGCCGGCGGCTCCACACGTGACAACACCAAAGGTATCATCAACACGTTCAAACAGGATGGCATTGCTGTCGCACCTCACCTGTCTTTTGGTGGCGATGACGAAACCACCATGAAAGCGCTACTGCAGGAATACAAAGACGCCGGTGTCGACCGCATTGTGGCACTGCGTGGTGATATGCCTTCAGGTATGGGCGGCGCGTTTCAGATGGTTTATGCCAATCAACTGGTCGCGTTTATCCGTGAACATTTCGGTGATGCGTTCCAACTGGAAGTTGCAGCCTATCCGGAAATCCATCCGGAAGCCACTAGCTACAACGACGACATTGGTTACCTGAAAGGTAAATTCGACGCTGGCGCTGACAGTGCATTAACTCAGTACTTCTACAGCCCTGACGCCTACTTTTATTTTATGGATCAGTGTGACAAAGCCGGAATTACCAATCCGATTTACCCAGGCATCATGCCTATCCTGAATTACAAAAACCTGATTCGTTTCAGTGATGGTTGCGGTGCTGATATTCCCCGCTGGATTCGCAAACGCCTCGAAAGCTTTGGCGATGATACCGCCAGCGTAAAGGCTTTTGGTCTGGATCTGGTCACCGAGTTGTGTGAAACCCTGCTGGAAAATGGCGCACCCGGTCTGCATTTTTACACCATGAATCAGGTTGAACCCACAGCCGCCATTGTGAAAAACCTGGGACTGGACAGCTGATCGTCGTTTTTTATGCGCATACCTCGTATCTACACTGAGCAACCTTTACAGGTCGATAGCGATATCGAGCTGGACGACAATGCGTCTCGCCATGTCGGCAAGGTGTTGCGCATGCAAGCCGGCCGGGAGCTGGTGCTGTTTAATGGCCAGGGTGGCGAGTACACCGCAACCATCAGTGACGTCGGAAAAAAGAAGGTTCGCGTTTCAATTGCGTCGTTTGACGACGTGGAACGCGAATCGCCACTGCCTATTCATTTAGGCATTGGTATTTCCCGCGGCGAACGCATGGATTGGGTACTGCAAAAGGTCACGGAGCTGGGCGCTGCCAGGATTACACCCTTGTTCACAGAACGCACAGAAGTCAAGCTCACCGGCCCACGGCTGGAAAAGAAACAACAACACTGGCAACAGATTCTCATCTCCGCCTGCGAACAGTGTCAGCGCAACACGCTGCCACAACTACAGACGGCACAACGATTTGAAGACTGGTTGCCCTCCGTGACTGAAGCATCGCGGTTTGTGTTGCATCACCGCACGGACACCTCTCTGGCAAAATCTGACAAACCCACATCTGTCGCCCTGTTGATCGGACCTGAGGGTGGTCTGTCCGCAGCTGAAATTCAGCGAGCGCAGCAGCAAGAGTTTCTGCCTCTGGCTCTCGGCCCCCGGGTTTTCCGTACCGAGACCGCACCCATTGCGGCCATCAGCGTGCTGCAATACCTCTGGGGCGATCTTAGCTAACCACCTTACTCCGTTTAGTCTGTCCTTTTGCGTCAGTAATCCGCCCTTTTTAACCAGTGTTCTGCCCCACACGAGCTGCTAGGATAAACTTCAGCTCGATCTATTAAATCCAGCTCTACCCCCGAACTTTAGAGGTATTGATCCCACCATGTCTGTGATGCAGCGATATCAACACAGAGACCTAGTCGGCCTGCGCGTCGGGAGAGTTAATCTCGGCATCAATACCTCGTTTATTGTTTACCGACTGGGTGACACAATCATTGATTCCGGCCCGAGCAATCAATGGAAATACGTTAAACCGTTTATAGAATCCAGACCGCTTGAACAGTTATTGCTGACTCACCATCATGAAGACCACAGTGGCAATGCGGGAGCCATTCACCAACTCACGGGTATCCAGCCAAACGCGCCTGCACTCACCATCGACATATTAAAGCGCGGCTTCAAGATTCCGCCAATGCAGCGATTTATTTGGGGGCGTTGTGGACTGGCAGACGCTCAACCGCTGTCTGATGACATCCGCATTGGCACTGAAAAAACCAAAGCGTTGTTTACCCCCGGGCACGCCAAGGACATGACTTGCTACCTGATGGAAGATCGCGGCTGGCTGTTCAGTGCCGACCTCTACATCGCCAATTATTTGAAACTGTTGCGCAGCGACGAATCCATTCCGCTATTACTCGACAGCATCCGCTTTACCCTGTCACACGATTTCGACACGATACTCTGTCCCCACCGCGGAATTGTGGAAAACGGTCAACAAAAGCTGGGAGAAAAATACGACTACCTAACGAACCTCGCTGAACAGGCTCAGACATTAAACGCACAAGGGTTAGGACTGAAAGAGATGACCACTCGTCTACTGGGTAAAGAGGGTGCGATGGGGGTACTCAGCCGGTATAACTTCAGCAAACGTAATCTGGTTGCATCCTGTCTGGACGTCGATCTAAAACAACATCAGGTGTAGCCCACCCCAAAAAGAGACTGCACCTAACTGGTCAGAGCCTAGCTCTGACCCACGTACCCATTTTGCCAGTCAAGATAAACCTGTTCCAGAGCGCTGACGTCGGGAATCAGTACTTCTTCACCGCTTAACGTCACGTGCATCCGCTCAAAGGTTCGACAGCTTCGGTCTTCCATCATACTGATGTCTTCTTCACTCACACGAACCAGCTTCGGAATACCCTGGGTCGGCACAGCGACAAACGGCAAATCAGGGCTGACACCCGTATTGTTAAAAACTGCGATCCGGCTTTTGGCTTGTAACTCGGGTTGAGTTTCACCGCAAAGAATTTCGAAAGACAACAAAGGTACTTTAACGTCCCGCCACAAGAAATAGCCTAACAACCAATCCGGTGCGTCATTAATCGTTTCAGGCGCAGCGTACGGAACCATCTCGGCAACCGATACCGTTGGCGCTAGCAGTGTCCGCTCTGCCAGCGGTATCATCAGGCTCGGCACAACGTCCGGAGCAAACTGTTCGATGGTTTTTAACGCGCTGTCCATGATCTCTTACCTGTTATTACTTATTAAACATCTTGGGCGACGATCGTATGTGTCGTGTCAGTTGCGCCGCCAGTTCTTTCGGTGTTCCGGTCACTGAAACCAGTCCCGCTGCAATCACCGATTCGGGCATGGAAGCCACAGTACAACCTTCGGGTTGCTGTGCCCACACCTGTCCGCCCTGCTGGTGAACAAGGCGTGCCCCGGCCGCGCCATCGTCGCCCATACCACTGAAGACGATGACATTGCAGCGCGAGCCAAAACAGCGCGCCATATTGGCAAATACCTGATCAATTGCCGGACTGTAAACCCCCGGCCATTTTTCAGGCCTGACGGCGACGGTTCCGTTGCTGAGAAAATCAATCCATTGCTGTCCGGCAACAATGGCCGTAGAGCCTGCGTAAAGTACATCACCATCAGCCACGGGGTAAGCCTGATAGCGACTGTGTCGATTCACCATATCCACCAGCGATTGTTCGTAGCCGGTGTCGATATGCTGTACGTAAACAAACCCGATATCGAGCCCGTCCGGCAACGCCTGAAAGAACTCTCTGACCGCTTCCGGCCCGCCCGTGGAAGCGGCCAACACCCAAATGGTCTTGGCCGCGCCCGCAGAATGCTGCTCCAGATTGATGGATCCATTCAACTGCTGCAGCTTATTTAACACCCGACGACGCCAGGCATCATGATTCACTCCGCCCGGTGCAGCGTCTCCGCCATCGTCAATAATCACGGGCAATTGCAGCTGTTCCAGCCAGTCATCAATGGCGTTCCAGCTGGGGCTTTCCAGTGGCAGTATCACCAGCCAGGCATCCACCAACTGTATCTGCCGATTACTGAGATCACTGGCAAAGTTTTCGGCCAGCAGGCTAACAGCCACCTTGTGGCCGCTTTCTGCCACCAGCGGACGAAGCACATTCAGTTGAGCTGCAGAATCGACAACCAGACCCAACTGCAGCGTTTTAGCTGTCACTTGCAGCACCTCAACTTGCAGTACCTCAGGCCTTCTCTGGTGAGATTACTCTTCCAGAGGAGCGTCTGCACTCTCATCGGCCATTTCGCTGTCATCGATCTCACCTGTCACTGCCAGGATATTCCGCAACAGGTTGTCTTCCTGATACGGTTTGCCGAGATAGCGATCGACACCCAAAGAGAAAGCCCGCTCGCGGTGTTTGTCGCCCGTACGAGAAGTAATCATAATAATCGGGATATGCTTCAAGCGACTGCTGGAACGAATATTTTTTGCCACCTCAAAACCATCCATGCGAGGCATTTCGATATCCAACAGCATGACGTCCGGAATATGATCCTGCAGCTGCAGCAGTGCATCAGCACCATCTTTCGCCGTGATGACTTCATAACCTTCACGCTCGAGGAAACGGCTGGTCACCTTGCGTACGGTTACCGAGTCATCCACAACCATGACGGTTTTAACTCTCTCTTCAATCACTTCTTCAACCGGAGACATCAACATCTCGGTATCGTGCAGCAGCGCGGCATCCTGACGGATCATGGCGTGCGGATCGAGAATTACCACGACGCTACCATCACCCATGACCGTGGCACCGGAGACGCCCAGCACCGTGGCAAACTGAGGACCCAGGCTTTTCACCACGACTTCGCGGCTGCCCATCAACATATCGACCTGCATCGCCACCGCGTGCTGAGCCGTACGCACCAGAACAACCGGCAATGGCATCGCCTGCCCTTCCAGTTTCGGACGCGCATCGCTGTTGAGCAGATTCCCCAGGTAGTTGACCTTGTACTGCTCACCCGCGTACTCAAATCGGGCCTCAGGGTCCTGATAGTAATGCTCCAACTCAAACGGACTGACACGCACAATACCTTCAATGGTATTGAGCGGAATGGCATAGCGGTCATCGCCAATCCGCACCATCAAAGCACGGTTAACCGATACGGTAAACGGCAGTCGGATGGTAAATTCAGTGCCTTCACCGGCGCGAGAGTTGATCGACATGGCGCCGCCCAACTGCTTGATCTCGGAGTGCACCACGTCCATACCCACACCGCGACCGGAAATCTGGGTCACGGATTCCGCCGTACTGAATCCGGCGTGGAGAATAAACTGCATGATTTCACGATCACTGAGCTTAGCCTCTTCACTCATCAGGCCACGCTCAATCGCTTTTTCACGCACACGCTCGAGGTTAATACCACGGCCGTCATCAATCAGGCGCAAAATAACATCACCGCCTTCACGACCGACGGTCAATACAATTCGGCCAGATTCGGATTTGCCCGCCGCAGTACGCTCTCGGGAAGGTTCAATTCCGTGATCCACTGCGTTACGCAGCATATGCTCCAGTGGCGCCACCATGCGCTCCAGAACGGTACGATCCAACTCCCCTTCGACGTTATCCAGTTCGAAGTTAACCCGCTTATCCAACTCACCGGATACCTGACGCACAATACGGCGCAGACGGGGAACCAAACGAGAGAAGGGCACCATGCGAGAACGCATCAGGCCTTCTTGCAGATCCGTGTTAATCCGGGATTGTTGCAGCAACAAGGTTTCAGTATCGCGTGTTTTGTCCGACAGCGTCGATTTCAAATCCATTAAATCCGACGCGGACTCAATCAGTGAACGCGACAGTTGCTGCAATTGGGAATAGCGATCCATTTCCAACGGATCAAATTCATCCTGCTCGGCCATCTGCTCCTGACGGAAAAGAATCTGTGCTTCGGTTTCAATATCCAGACGACGCAGTTGCTCTTGCAGACGGGCAATGGTCGAGTCCATCTCATCAATGGCAAAGCCCAGTTCACTGACCTGCTCTTCCATCCGGCCACGGCTAATCGAGGTCTCACCAGCCAAGTTCACCAATTCTTCAAGCAGCTCGGCAGACACTTTTACCACTTCTTGCGGCGCACTGCGTTTGGTCTGCATGGGCGCAGACACAGAGGAGCCATTGCCACCAGCGGTTTCTGGCTTCGTCGGTGGCAACTGAAAGCTTTCACCGCTGACAACCGGTACGTTGTCTTTCGGCGTGAAAGGTAAAACCGATGCCGAATTGTTTTCGGCAGAACCTTCGGACTTCTGCGGATCCGCAGGAGAGACCGGCTCTTCCGGGGACCCTTCACCCGTAGACTCTGCAGATTGCTGCGCCTCGATTTCGTCTTGTGCTGCGGTTTCGGTGGTCACTGACTGATCATCAGCCGAGCTCAGACTGGCCGTCAAAGCCTGTGACAGACTGCCTTCGCCCGCCATACCCGCTTTTACGTCTTCAATACCTTTCAGCAGCTGATCCTGATAGACATTCACGCGGTCAAAGAAATCTTGAGTGACTTGCGCGTTGTCCGAGAGATTGATGACATCTGTTTCGAAATCGTGAGACACATCCCCCAGCGCGGTCATGCCCGACAGACGAGCACCACCTTTCAAGGTGTGCAGAGCGCGTTTAAGTTCTTCTGAGCAATCCGTGCGGGACCAATCCTCTGACCAGTCGTGAACCGCCTGCTCTATCTCCTCCATCAATTCATCGGCTTCTTCCAGAAAGATTTCGATGATTTCGGGATCAATATCGTCATCCAGCTCTTCTTCTGCGGCTTCGTCGACCTCTGGCACTGCCGTCTCGGTTGAAACGAATGGCACTGGAGCGTCTTGTTCAGAGGGTTCATCGACAGCTGAGTCTGTCTCTTCGTGAGACTCAGACTCAACCGATTCTGATACTGATGCAGAATCACTTGCAACGTCCGTGCTATCAAACTCGAACGTGATGTCCAATTCTGGGTCATCAGTCTTGCTGCCATCTTCTGAGCTGCTCGGCACATCGACAGAGACACTATAATCATCGACAGAGACACTATGATCATCGTCAGAGGCGCTCTGATCACCTTCAGAGACCGGCTCTCCAACCGCTTGTATAAATCCTTCAGCCACATCGACGTCCAGCTCGGAGGCTTCGTTGACGTCAATAACTTCAATCGCATCAGAGAGTTCCTGATCGGAAAGTTCTTCAGCACTATCGGGGGCTGAATCCAGATCCGACGAAGATTCTTCTTCGACCGACCATTCCTTGAACGCTTCTGTATCTGATTCACCCTCAGCGTCGGCATCAGTATCAGGTACTGTATTCGCTGTAGCGCCTTCCAGCATTTGCTGCAGCGCTTTTAACTGTTGATCCAGAGTTTCATCTGTTTCCTGCAGGTTTTGCCCCGCGGCAACAGCATCCACCATGTCCAGCAGCTTTTCATGGGCAACCAGTAACGTTTCAAAATCATCGTGCCCCAGGCCACTGAGATCGTCACCTGCCGCCTGATAGATAGCGGCCAACTGTCGGCTGACCAAAGACATTGGCAGCAGGTGGGCATGCTCGGCACCTTTCGCCAGAGTATTCAGCTCAGCAATGAGCAAATCCAGTTTTTCTGGCTGTCCCGGCTCCTGGCGCCACTGCGAAATCAGGACGTCAGCATCCAGCAGAAGATTCATTTCTTCCGCCATAAAGATGGATAACAGTTTGGGATCAATAACTTTTTCTTCGCGCTGCTCCTGTTGACGAATCAGCGGACCTACCGACAAATCCCGCAGCTCGGCAACGCGAGCAAGGAACTGACTGAGCTTGGCAATGGTCGCAATCCCACCGCCACGAATCTGTTCAAGCGCCTCGTGGGTATAGGCCACACCATCCTTGAACAACTGCAAAATATCGTCATCGATATTTACCTGATAGGTACGCAACTCCTTGGCGAAACGCTCCAACGGAGTCGCCAATTCAGCGATGTCGTGAACATCGGCCATGTGCGCGCTGCCCTTGAGGGTATGAAGTGCGCGCTGCATGCCTTCGCTGGGAGGTGTATAGAGTGGTGCAGACTCCTGCATTTCCTCTATAAACTGCTCAACCACTTGCAAGTGAGTAATGGCTTCAGAGCCGAAAATTTCCCAGAGGATGGCGTTACTTTCGCCACCGTCATCGTCGCTATCATCGTCTTCATAGAAGCTTTGCTTTACCGGCTCGTTCGCAGGCACACTGGCTTCGTCAGACTCTGACGCAGCACTAGCTGAGTCAGTACCCAATAGCTCGTCCGGCTGCTCACCACGACAAATGGCTTCTGCCCACGCTGCAAGCTGCTCTGCCAATTCCGGATTGGGGTTCGGCAGTTTGTTTTCAAAAGCATGGATAAATTCAGGCAGGATAGCCCGGACACGGGTAATTAGTTCGACTTGTACCGCGTGAGAAGCAACACTGCCGTCGAGAATGCGATTAAGCATATTCTCAATCGACCAGGCGAGCTCGCCCAGATCGTTCGCCCCAACCATACGGCCACTGCCTTTTAAGGTATGGAACGCGCGGCGGAATTCAGTCAGAGAATCTTTATCGTCAAAGTCTTGGGCCCACTGAGGGAAAAACTCATCAATGGCTTCGAGAACTTCACCCGCCTCTTCAACAAAGATCTCCAGAATCTCTTCGTCGACTTCATCGTCTTCAGCCTCAGAATTGACATTCTCAGCTTCACTAGACTCTTCCGATTCGGAGCCGGTCTCATCATTCGTTTCTGTGGATATTGTCTCTGTGGATATAGCTTCTGTGGATAGAGTCTCAGTGATTACAGTCTCTGCGGATTCTGCTTCAGTGCTCTCTGCAGCCGACCACTCAGTTTCAAAAGACCCCGTGTGCTCCTGCGTGGCATCAACATCAACAGACTCTTCTGCATTATCGTCAGAAGCAGAAAGCTCTTCTTCGGATGGCGACTCAATCGTCCGTTCTTCTTCAGTTTCACCACCCACCTCAATATCGTCAGAGGCTGTCAGCTGAACTTCTGTAGTCTCTTCATCAACCGCTGGTGCTTCAGGGGGCAGAGTATCGACCGCAACGCTTTCGACAGCAGTGAATTTTTCCAACACCCTGGCAGCATCTACCGGCGGCTTTGGCGCCGCTGGGGATGACGGAGCAGTCCCGGCAATCCCATAGCCCAGAGAGTCAATACTCTCTTCGGCGAGAGTTAGCAGAACATCGTCATCGTCGTCGCGATCACCACTCAACCGCTCGAGGAAATACTCAACACTGGCAATCGCATCCGCCAGGGTATCCAGTGAACTCCACTCCGGGGTGATTTCATTGGCCAGCAATTCAGTTTCAATATACTGGCTACAACCTTTGAGAATGGCAGCGGGACGCGACAGGGGAATCATCGCCAAGCCCCCGCGAATCTCTTCCAGCTGCTGAGGCACGCCCGCAAGGTGCGAACGATCCCATTGGGAAGCGATGTATTCGATGATTGCGTCTTTAGCATGCTCGAGACCGTTGCGCGCTTCACGCAAGACGGTTTCCTGAGCCTGGCTAATATGAATCTGCTGAGTAGACTGAGGCTGTCCTCCGGGAGTACTGGTGGCTGCGGCCAGCATATCCAGACTCTGTTCAACAGCCAGAACTTCGTCGGCAACCTGAGTCAAAAGACTGTCGCTAACATTGTTTTCACCAATGGCAGCTTCGAGATGCTCAACCTGTGTCAGCATCTTTTTGCGAAGATCAGCAACACCAAGCACGGCCAAGGTATCAGCCACTCGCTTCATGACAGGCAAGGCTTCACTCAATACCGACGCGTCATCACCGGAAAGGCCTTCATCCAGGGCCTCTTTGATGGAAGACAATTCATCGTTAAGAGCTCCGACCACGGTGCGCATGGTTTCCGGATCAGGACCAGAAAACGGGGAGCTATCTTCCTCAACTGGCAATTGTTCCGGTAGCGCGGTATGCAGGGAAAACTCCTGACGCAGGCGATCGGCGCGCGGAGTATTTGCCTGACTGCGGGCCACGTAGTACAGCAGGTTTTTTATCAGCTCATCACGGGTAAAGCTTTTCAGTGCTTTAACACCATGTTGCTCAAGTAAGCGGATCTCTTTGTCGAGCTGGCGCATCAGCGTTTTCAGAGACACGCTGATTTCTATTTGCTCGTCACTTAATCCTTCGACAACAGCCAGAGCAATATCCCACAAGCGCTGCCGCCCCGTGCCGGCCGTGAGGCTGTACAAGCGGGCAAACACCTTCTGCAGGTAATCGAGATTTTCTTCGACCTTAACGCCACGAATCACACCCGCTGCCGCGTACTGATACATTTTGCGGAGTTTTTCTATTATCGCTTTAAATTGCTCAGGGTTTGCCTGTGCAGGGTTTTTCTTACCCTGAATTACTTTGGCTGCGGCAATATCCGGATTAAAGAACTGACTTTCTGACAAGAGGGTTGAACCGCGAGCAGCACGCAAGTCGTTAAGGATCGGTAGCAAACTGCCAGGATCGTCGTTGCGCTTGGCCTTCACCTGATCAAGATAGATAGGCAGCTGCAAAATTGCGCGCATCAATACTTCATGGGCTTCAGACTGGTTACTAACCTCGTCATTCATCAACGCTTGCGCAATGGCTTCCATTTCTTCGGCCAGCAACGCAGCACCGAAAAACTCCACCATCTGTAAACTGCCGTGCACCTGATGGATATGAGTCAGACAAAAGCGGATACGCGTGGAATCCTGGGGATTATCCACATAGGCTTCCAGTGACTGGCGAGCCTGCTTCAGGGTCTCATCGATTTCACCGATGACCCACTCTAAAGCTGCAAAATTTCGGTTATCTGCCATTAGTCAGGCATCCCCTTGGTTTATTCTTTTTTGTCCAGGCACGATCAATTTACCATCAGACATATACATAAGCCTGCACACGCTCATCCGCAACTCTCTGTAAATTCGGGTGTGTCCAGTCAACCATTTCGCCCAGACCAATCATCAAAATACCACCAGGCTTGAGGCGCGTAGCCAACTCGTTGAGAATTTCGCGGCGGCGCCAGCGTCGAAAATAAATCAGCACGTTTTGACAAAAAATGATGTCCATTTTCACCATCGGCATCTCAGCCACACTGAGAACGTTACCGTGTGAAAAGCAAACACGATCTCTCAGCTTGTCAACGATTTGATAGCTCTCGCGCTCACCGTCACAGGGCTTAAAATAGCGCGCTTGCTCATCGGTCGCGATGGGCTCTAACTTGCGCTTGCCATAAATGCCTTCGCGGGCAGACTGTAGCGCTGGCTGGCTGATGTCGGTTGCGGTAATGCCGTGATAAGGATCCAAGCCCGCCAATTCAAAGCAGTCATTGATGACCATAGCCAGAGAGTAGGGCTCTTCGCCAGTGGCACAACCCAAACTCCAGACTTCAAAACTGTCGCTCAGGCTTTGATTGTTGATGCGGTTCTGTAAAAAGCGGCGAACAAATTCGATGGAGTCCCGGTGTCTGAAAAAACTGGTTTCCTTCACCACCAGGCGATCGACCAAAACCGACCATTCCACCATCCCCTGTACGCCCGATGACACCTGACCGTAGTACTGAGCGTAGTGTTTGATGCCCAGTTCCCGCATACGGCGGGACAGCTGGATCTGCAAAAAGCTGCGCTGATGGGGCGCGACCTGAATGCCGGTTCGCGCTTCCAACAGTTTATTCCACTGCTCAAACTGTAAGTCTGAGAGCTCCGGAGCTGTTTGCAGTGACCACGTCGTCATACCTCAACCGTTCTCTTCACATCAAGCCGTGGTCGACTTATTACTTTGCTCTTCGGTATCCAGAAGATCATCCGGCAGATCAAAGCTTTCAATTTCTTCTGCCTCGGAGTCACTGTCAGACAGCTCCAGATCAATACCGTCGCCCAGATCCTGCTCTTCGGAACCAGTGCTGTGGACATCATCCAGAACATCGTCAGACATAGAGAAATCAACGCTGCCAACTGAGTAGCTGCTCTGATCAACTGTCTCGTTGAAGGCTTCTTCCGGCAGAGTAAAGCCAGCAACCGACTCACGCAGATCCAGTGCCATTTCGGCCAGAGTACCAATCGAGCCGGCCGTTGCGGCAGTACCGGAGGAGGTTTGAGAAGTAATTTCCTGAATCACGTTCATCGTGTTCGAGATATGGCCCGCAGACGATGCCTGCTGACGTGCCGCGTTGGAAATGTTCTGAATCAAGTCTGCCAGACTGGTGGATACCCCTTCAATTTCTTCCAGTGCAACACCCGCATCCTGTGCCAGACGTGCCCCGCGAACAACTTCCGAAGTGGTTTGCTCCATCGAGATAACAGCTTCGTTGGTATCGTTCTGAATCGCTTTAACCAGCGCCTCAATCTGCTTGGTTGCGGCAGCAGAACGTTCCGCAAGACGCTGAACCTCATCCGCAACTACCGCAAAGCCTCGACCGGCGTCACCCGCCATCGATGCCTGAATCGCAGCGTTCAGTGCGAGGATGTTGGTTTGGTCAGCAATGTCGTTAATCAGAGATACGATGTCACCAATTTCCTGCGAGGATTCACCCAGGCGTTTAATACGCTTCGAGGTATCCTGAATCTGCTCACGAATGGTATCCATCCCGTGGATGGTATTCTGTACCACTTTAGAACCGTTGTTTGCGATCGATACCGACCGCTCCGCAACCGCTGCCGATTCGGCGGCGTTAGCAGATACCTGGTCAATGGTGACGGCCATTTCGTTCACAGCCGCTGATGCACCGGCAATTTCCTGCGCCTGGTGCTCAGATGCTTCTGCCAGATGCAGTGCGGTTTGCTGGGTATCCTGTGCAGCAGAGGATACGTTCACCGCCGTTTCGTTAATTCGGGAAACCAGTACACGCAGTTGGTCAATGGTGTAGTTAATGGAGTCAGCAATCGCACCGGTGAAGTCCTCGGTTACGGTTGCGGTGGTGGTCAAGTCACCATCTGCCAAATCGGCAAGCTCATCCAGTAATCGCAAAATTGCGCTCTGGTTTCGCTCGTTGGTTTCTGCGGTCTCTTCCAGACGACGGTTGGTACCGCTATAGATTTGATACGCCAGTAACAGCAAACACAGAACAACAATGCCACCCAGAATCAGCGAGGTGGTGTTGTTTGGCTGACGCTGACTGGACAGCTGACCAATACCGTCAGACAGTTTGCTCAAGGATTCCAGCAGAACCGGGCCGTCGTCGAGTAGAGAATCGGCTGCGCTACGGGCTTTAAACAGTGCCGGAGACGCTTCAAAGATTTCTTTCACCGAGGAGCTTACAAACTCAAACAAATCCCCAATTTCTCTCAAGGATTCTACTGCGTCCGGGTCGGTCACCTTCGAGATACTCATCGCAGCATCACCGCTCTTCATACCGGTCAGAACCTTACCGAACAAGTTGGCATCGAGGTTAAACTGATCCGCCGCCTTATTGGCATCGCCTCCACCACGCAGCATCTTATCGATGTTTCGACCGATCCGTTCTGCACGCCAGGACTGCATCTGGGCCACGGCCACCTGATCCGCAGGTGCGCCGTTTTCCAGTAGAATTTCAACAATATAGTTGTGCTCTGCCTGCAATTCGGGAAGGGATTCGTTCAGTGTTGTTGCCACGTCATTCAGGAAGATGATCGTGTCTTTGTTGGAAATAATGGTATCAGCGGAAGACTTCACTCGCTGCCAGACACCTTCATAACCAGCCACCTCTTCGTTCAAAGCAGGACGCAAAGTGGAGTCACTGGCCTGCAGCTTACTCCAGATTGTATCCATATTGTTCAATACGCTCTGCAACTCGGTAAAGGCTTGCTCATTACCTGAGGTCGACTCCCTGGACAGGGCGGTTACCCGGTAGGACAAGGCCCGAAGCTCTGCGGTTAACTGCAGATATTCCTGATCTCGATTGGCTTCGCGCTGCACCATAATGACACTGGCGACCGTAGCCACCAATGCCAATAACAGGGCAATAACCAGAACCGTCATGGTTCTGTTTGCCCTGACGGCAGCGAAAAGGTTTCTGGACTGAATTTTCATGCTACGCGCTCCTGACCGACGTTGCGTTTATTACCTGTAACCTCGTGGAGGAGAGAGGAAAGTTAAGAACATCCGGCCATCCTGAAGCCTTCACGCTCTGCATTTACCCATCTCACCACTGGCTTACTTCTAGGGTCGCTCGTCAATGAGCGCCCTGCTGTTGTTGTAAACTTGCGTTGTAAACTTGCGTTGTAAATTTACGCTGCAAACTTGCGCTGTAAATCTGTGTCGTAAACTTGTGTTGCATGTAACGGTTTTACTGCTTGAACTGTCTTACTATCACTTTCAGGTTATATTGCCCGACCTGACGTTCTTGTCGAGTCAGCGCATGAACACCAACCCGATATACCTTCGAAACTTGCTGCATCTTAATCACTCAAAGCACCTGATTACTCACAGCACCTGGGCGCTTCTCAACCAAAGACTGGCAAACCCCAATAAATTTTAAATCTGGGCTGCATTCAGAAATTGTGCATCGGCACAGAGCCTTTCCGGGCGGAACACCGTCCATTCGACCCCGTCATTCAGATAACACCCCTCACTGAATGAGGCTGCATCTTGCTGCTCATAGCTCAACTCTGCACGGTAAGTATCGACGGGAAAGTGCTGCATACCGAAAACCCGATCCACCAGTAAACCGGTGTACAGGTCGTCATTTTCCAACACCAGGATGCGCTGCTGCTTGCGAGGGGAATGTATTCGATCCCCTAAAAACACCGCGAGATCGCAGACTGGCAACAGCCGGCCGCGCACGTTGGCAACACCTTTCACCCATGGTTTAACACCAGGCAAACGGGTGTAGTAAGGCACTTCAAGCATTTCACTGACTTCACCCATCGGCGCCACAAAGCGACGACCCATGAGCTCAAAGCCTATGCCACTCCAGTGCGGTGTGATGTCCACCTGAGCCGGCAAACCTTTCGCCGAGCGGCGGCTTTGCATCGCCAGATTGATCAGCGCCTGAAACGCCGCCTGACTTTGTGCACTGGTCTGGCCTTGATCGTCAGCCTGATTGCCTGATTCTGTTTGATTGTCTGACATAACTCCGGACTTCCGGCTTAAGCCAGAACCTCGCCAATCACATCCATCAAAACTTTTTCTTCAATCGGCTTGGTGAGATAAGCCTTGGCGCCCTGACGCAACCCCCACACCCGATCGGTTTCCTGATCTTTGGTGGTGACGATGATCACCGGGATATGAGATGTCTCTGCCGCCTTGCTTAATTGACGTGTTGCCTGAAAACCATTGAGGCCAGGCATAACGATGTCCATCAGAACGACGTCTGGCATTTCCTTCTTTGCGATGGCTACGCCCGCTTCACCCGCTTCGGCTACGATAACCGAATGGCCATTCTTCTCCAGAATGCTGGTGAGCTTGTAAGTTTCCGTAGGAGAATCATCAACGATGAGTACTTTTGCCATAAAACCAACCCCCTAAAAATGCTTCATCTATAATCAGCCTTTCGGCTTGTTATTATCGCCCC
Organism: Pseudomaricurvus sp.; assembly: GCF_965662505.1. Taxonomy (NCBI): domain Bacteria; kingdom Pseudomonadati; phylum Pseudomonadota; class Gammaproteobacteria; order Cellvibrionales; family Cellvibrionaceae; genus Pseudomaricurvus; species Pseudomaricurvus sp. Next base: position 22,237 of record NZ_CBFIHX010000001.1, read on the forward strand.
AAGTTACTATCGCCTGACCAATGGTAGTCAGGCTCGAGGTCAAATTTACTGGTAATGCCAGCAGGCTCTTTCCCGTCGATCTCTACTTATTGCAGTGAAGACCGTTCAAGAACCAGCCTCAGGATGCCTTACGAGCTGGCACATGAGCCTCAATTGCGCCCAGCAACTCACTTTTACTGAATGGCTTGGTGAGATATTCATCCGAACCCACAATGCGCCCTTTGGCCTTATCAAATAAGCCATCTTTACTGGACAGCATGATAACCGGCGTCGACTTGAATTCACTGTTGTTTTTGATCAGCGCACAAGTCTGGTAACCGTCCAAACGCGGCATCATGATGTCGACGAAAATGATATCGGGTCGGGTATCAGCAATTTTGGCCAGAGCATCAAAACCGTCGGTCGCGGTCACAACGGTGCAACCCGCTTTTTTCAAAAGAGTTTCAGCTGTCCGGCGGATGGTTTTACTGTCGTCTATCACCATCACTTTCAAGCTTTCGAGATTCACGTCCATACACACTGACCTTCGTCTTTGTTATTGCTATATAACCTGTTTTTTTAAATTCTTATCGCTTTATCTACTCTCACCAGCGTGCCGATCCCCTATCGACACACTAGCGGACTAACTTTTTAACACACTCTTTCCCCATAATCTATAAGTCACCAGAGAAGAAACCTTTTCTTCTGTTTCGTGATACAGACGCTTGCCTTTGTCGTCAAAATTTGCAACTCGTCAGCCAAGTCTCAAACTTCGAGGTTACAGTTGCTTTACGGCGCCTAAGGTCTTACCTTACTGGGCTGGATTTACTTCCCTCCTGCGAGTGGCACTATGACAATCAAGCTTGGGGTCGTTATGGACCCAATCGAACGCATCACTTACCTCAAGGATACGACTCTGGGTCTGCTGCTCGCAGCACAGGAACGAGGGTGTGAACTCTTTTACATGGAACAGCGGGATCTGTTCCTCGATAATGGCCTGCCTCGTGCCAGCATGCGCCAACTTAAAGTATTTGCCGACCCCCAACATTGGTTTGAGCTGGAAGACGCCCACACCAGGGATCTGTCGGAACTGAACGTCATTCTGATGCGTAAAGACCCTCCGTTTGATAACGAATTCATCTACAGCACCTATATCCTTGAAGCCGCAGAGCGACTTGGCACTCTGATCGTCAATCGCCCACAAAGTCTGCGCGACTGCAATGAGAAGATCTTTGCCACTCAATTCCCGCAGTGTTGCCCACCGGTCCTTGTAAGCCGTGACAGCCAACAATTGCGCGAATTTCACGCACAACATCAGGATGTTATCTTCAAACCGCTGGACGGTATGGGCGGCGAAGGAATCTTTCGCTGCAAAGCCGATGACCCGAATATTGGCGTCATTCTGGAGACCCTGACCGGACGCGGCCAACAGATGATTATGGCGCAGAAGTTCATTCCCGAGATTAAAGCTGGCGACAAACGAATCCTGGTGATTGACGGCCAGGCCGTCCCCTACGCGCTGGCTCGCGTGCCTGCTAAAGGTGAGACCCGGGGCAATCTGGCGGCCGGGGGCGCCGGAGTCCCGCAACCGCTGACCGAGAGAGACCAGTGGATCGTCGACCAGGTGTCTGACAGTCTGGTGGAAAAAGGTCTGATTTTTGTCGGCTTGGATGTTATTGGTGACTACCTGACCGAAATTAACGTGACCAGCCCGACCTGCGCTCGTGAAATTGATCGCGCCTACGACACGAATATCGGCGGCCGTCTGATGGATGCCATTGAGCAGCGATTGGCAGGTTAGTCATAGTTTCCATGGCACATAGATAGTTTCCATGGCATATAGATAGTTTCCATGGCTCATAGACAGCCCGTGAATAATCCGTAGATACAGCACATAACCATCATAAGAAGCACCGAGAACCAGCACCTTGTCCGAGTCCACACCAGCCATCAACGAGCCGCTCAACACCACTGCGGTGGACACCGTCGATCGCCTGAGCTTTACCCTCTTCCTCGCCCTGGCGCTGCACGCTCTGCTGATCCTGGGCATCTCGTTCAAAGCGGATATCGGCGGCAAACCCACGCCCACCCTGGACATCACTCTGGCCACCCACACCAGCAACAAAGCGCCAGACAAGGCAGACTTTCTCGCGCAGGCCAACCAGGAAGCCAGCGGCACCGGCGAACAAGCCCGGCAAATGACCACCGACCAGCTGGCTCCCATTAACGACACCCGCATTCAGGAGATCAACCCCACACCTCAGGTGCGCGCGGTCACTCCGACTCAGAAAGACAAACTGCAACCCGTCGTCACCGAGAACAGCAGCAGCTTTAAAGTGCAGAAGCAGGACACCGCCCCGGATCAGGAAGATCAGGACAAGCAGGAGGGTAAAGACGCTCAGGACACCCCACTGAGCGCGGAAATCGCCAGCCTGAGAGCCAAGCTGGACCGCCAGCGCCAGGCGATTGCCAAGCGCCCGCGTATCCGCCGAATCACCTCTGTCGCCACCCGCGCCTCAACCGATGCGGCCTATCTCAATGAATGGGTGCGTAAAATCGAGTTTGTCGGCAACCGCAATTTCCCGGAAGAAGCCGTTCAGCAGCGCATTTTTGGCACCTTGCGCCTGGCCACCATTCTGCGCCCTAACGGCACCATCCTGTCAGTGGAGATTCTGCAGTCCTCCGGCCACAACATTCTCGACAACGCCGCTTTGCAAATTGTCCACATGGCGGCCCCTTTCCAGCCATTTCCCCCCGAAATCCGTAAAGATGCCGACCAACTTGAAATTATTCGCACCTGGCATTTCGAGCTGAACGGGCTCGCAACTAGCTCCTCGCGGAAATAATTCAGCCCGCCGCTGGCCCACCAAGCGGTTTCAGCCTCATTAAACTACCGCTGAACACAAAAATTTACTTGTTTTCCCTGTGTCAGCCCCCAATACTGAATCTATGACACAGACAAAAGCACAAGACAAAAGCCAGCAGATTGGCAATTTGCGCAATCACTTCCTGATCGCGATGCCAAGTCTGAATGAATCCATCTTTTCGCACACCATCACCTACATTTGTGATCACAGCGAAAGTGGCGCCATGGGGCTGGTCATCAACCAGCCTTTGGATCTCGATATGGCGGAAGTCTACAAACAACTGGATTGCGGTGGCGAACACAGCTACAACCCCTCGGCTCCCGTGCTCAGCGGCGGACCGGTACAGCCGGAACGCGGCTTTATTCTGCACAGTCCTGAACTCAGCTGGGAGTCCAGCCTGAAAGTCTCCAGCGACATTGCTCTGACCGCCTCCCGGGATATCATTGAATCCATTGCCCTCGGCGAAGGCCCCGAAAAGTATCTGGTGTCTCTCGGCTATGCCGGCTGGGGAGCAGGGCAGCTTGAGGACGAAATAGCCGATAACGCCTGGCTGACCATCCCCGCCGATAGCGGCATTGTCTTTGATACCGCCATTGAACACCGCTGGAGCGCTGCCTCAAAAAGCCTCGGAATTGACCTGAACCTTATTTCCGGCACCGCCGGCCACGCCTGATTATGCCCCAACCCGACCACCTCGCTGTGCTGGCTTTTGATTACGGCACCCAAAACATTGGCGCCGCCAGTGGACAAACCCTGACACACTCCAGCAGCGAACTGCCGGCCCTGAAGGCGCGCGATGGCGTTCCCAACTGGCAAGACGTCGAAAAAATGCTGCAAGAGTGGAAACCCGACCTGGTACTGGTCGGATTGCCGCTAAATATGGACGACAGTGAAAGCGAGCTCAGCACTCGCGCCCGCAAGTTCGGCAACCGCCTGCACGGTCGTTTTGGTGTGCGTGTCGAGATGGTGGATGAACGTCTGAGTACGTTTGCCGCCAAGGAAGAAGCCGCCGAGCGCGGCCATAAGGGCAACTACGGTCAGGCGCCCATCGATTCCATCGCCGCCCGACTGATTCTGGAAAGCTGGATGCACCAGCAAACTGACAACTGACAACTGACAACTGACAACTGACAGACATTAAAACCCGTCAATCGGATTGAGCACTAACCTGGCTTGACCGCCACAATGCTGCGCACTGGCATGCCCATCGTGTCTTCGGCCAGCTCAAGCCCCACCTGCGACAACCCTTGCTGAAGATCAAACTCGTGCCAGCTTCTGACGAAGGGCTCGTAGACAAAGCCCGCCAACCACTTGAAATAAAGCCCACTGAAACGATAGCGGCGGATGATGTCCCGCCAGCCCGCATAGTACTGCTCCGCTGAAGGCTCCATAATCACCAGCCGACCGCCGGGTTTCAGCACTCGGGCAATTTCCTGCAACGCCTGCTGAATATAGCGTGGCGGCACCTCGTGAAAGAGAAAACAGGCAGCAACGCCGTCGAAGCGCTGATCACTGAACGGCAAGTCCTCAACCACCCCCTGAACAAATCGAATGCCTGGATGATCGGCCGCCGCATGCTTGAGCAGATAGGGGCTAGGGTCCAGACCCCAGACGTCGCTGGCACCGACACTGGCAATCGCCGCCGCCGTTTTACCTCCGCCACAACCCAAATCCAGAAAACTGTCACCGTCACTCAGCGCCTGCGCAATCCATTGCCGACCCCGCTCAACGTGACCCAGCATACTGACGTCAAAACCGGTGATATAACCGCGGCTCAGCCGTTGGGAGTAAACCCCGTTCGGCAAATTGTGAAAATCTTGCAAGGCGTACTTGGGAATGCAGTCCGCACCGCAAAGGCCCTTCGGCAACGTCACCGGTTGTTTCTTTTTGGAGAAAATGCGCCGCCAGAAGCGATTCAGCCCCTCGCGGCTGAACATGTCCAATTCATCAAGCCAGGCTTTCGGCAGAGTCATTTCCGACCAAGAAGGCGAAACGGGATCCGGCAGACTCGCCTTGGTGCTCTCCATTGCCCTCACTAGTCTCGCCTCTGTCACTCGCCTGATTCCTTCATTCAAATTACTCTGCCAATACTCTCACTTTAGATGCTTACCACCCAACCAACGGTAGCGCCGATAGCCGTTGAGGTCGGATAATCCGGAGCGGAATAATATAGGCTGGGAGATATCTTTCAATCCCTTACTCCCTCCGGTGTACCCATTGCTGTCGTTACCCGCACGCCAATCTGTATAATGGGCGGCTTGGGCTCAAGAGCACCGCGCTCTCGACATAACCTACAACAGACTTGCCCCAAGCTATGATCACACCACAAACCCTTATATTTTTGATCGTCAGCGGCATCCTGCTGGTGATTTGCCGCCATCAACTGCTGAATCCCCGCTGCCACGGCTTTTATCGTTTTTTTGCCTTCGAAGGCATTTTGGCTCTGGCTCTGCTCAATATCCAGTTTGACGACCGGGATCTGCTGAGCCCGATGCGTCTTATCTCCGGCGCACTGATGCTCAGCTCACTGGCTGTTGTCATCATCTCACTGAGGCAGCTCAAGCAGGCCGGACAGGCAAAGCGTCAGGACGCTCCGGAAAACTTCACCTTTGAAAACACCTTGCAGCTAATTACCGACGGCGTCTATGGCTACGTGCGCCACCCCATGTATACCTCTTTATTGCTACTGGGCTGGGGATTGTTTTTTCAGGATCCATCGCTGTTGAGTGCAGCCATCGCCACCGAAGTCAGCCTCTTTCTGATCTGTACCATTTTGGCGGAAGAAAAGGAAAACCGGCAATTCTTTGGCGAAAATTATCTGCGTTACCAGCAGTCGAACAAGATGCTCATCCCTTTTCTTTTATAGCACCCATCATCGGGGCTCTTTTGCCAACTCCTGCTCTTTTATTTGCCCAAATCAGGTCGATACGTGATTTCCATTAAGCAATTACATTATCAATATCAGGGGGCGACGACAGCGTCACTCAAGCACATAGACCTGAACGTTGCCAAAGGCAGCCTGTTTGGTTTGCTCGGCCCCAATGGCGCAGGCAAAACTACCTTGCTGTCTATCCTCAGCGGATTGCTCCCTTGCCCCGAAGGCGCTGTGAGCATAAACGGGCAGGACATCAGTAAAAGCCGGTCTTTGCGTAAATCGGACATTGCACTGGTGCCACAGGAATACGCGTTTTATTTTCGCCTGTCGGTGATTGAAAACCTGAAGTTTTTTGCGGCGGCACTGGGGCTCGGAAAATCCGATGCCCGTCAACGTATAGAGACGATTGCGGAAGTCACCGGACTCAGCGATCGCCTCAAAGATCGCGCGGAGACATTGTCCGGCGGTTTAAAACGACGTCTCAATTTGGCCATCGGCCTGCTGAATCAACCCAGTCTGTTACTGCTGGACGAGCCAACGGTGGGTATCGATCCGCATTCCCGTCACTTTATTTTAGAAGCCATTAAACGACTGAACCAAGACGGTACTACCGTGGTGTATACCTCGCACTACATGGAAGAGGTCGAACACCTGTGTACGGATATTGCCATCATTGATCACGGCCAGGTGCTGATACAAGGACCTTTAACACAACTGCTGGATGCCCAAAGTCACGACACCTTGTTTATTGAACTTGGTAAACCTCTAACGCCACAACAGCACACTGCCCTCTCATCAGCTTCGCCCTACGATGAACACAACCTGCAACTGGTGCTGCCGGTTTCAAGCAATGATGATCTGTACCAGGTCATGACTGCATTGCAGCGGGAGTCTGTCGAGGTTCATCGGCTGCGCTATGGCTCAGACAACCTCGAAGAGCTGTTTCTGAATCTCACCCACCGAGCGCTGCGAGACTGACCATGAATCAATTACTGAATTTTGTCGTCAAAGAACTGCGCCTGCTAAAACGGGATTTACACGGCCTATTGTTACTGTTCGCCATGCCTGCGCTGTTTATTCTGATCATGACATTTGCACTGCAGAATCAGTACGCCAGCAATCAAAACATCGATATTGAGTACTATCTGCTCAACAAAGACAACAACACATCCAGTCAAAAGTTCGTCGAGCAGATTGAACAGCTGAGTAATTTTGAACGCTTGCACAGTGCTCAAAGTGAGGAGGTCGTACGCGCTGAAGTCGCCAGAGATGGCGCCAAGTTTCTGATCATTATCCAGCCCGACTTTGAGCAAAAGCTGTCCGAGAATGGCAAGCCGGTATCCCTGGAAACAGCTCCCGGTGTAACGCCGGTCCTGGCTCAGCTGGTAGAAGCGCAGTTGCAGCAAAAACTGAACGAGCTGTTTTTGGCCAAAGCCTTGAGTGATTCACTAAACGAGCCTGACCTTACCGACGACATCAAAAGCGGTAACTTTATTAACACCCGCTCACTCTACGGTTCCGGTAATGTTCAGCCCTCCTCCGTGCAACAAAATGTGCCGGCATGGATGTTGTTTGCCATGTTTTTTATCGCCATCCCGTTGTCGACCACATTAATCAATGAGCGCCAGCAAGGCACGCTTGACCGACTGCGCACCATGGAATTTCCACGCCACTTAATGCTGCTGGGCAAGTTGATTCCCTATTTTTGCATCAACCTTTTACAGGTCGTGATCATGCTGCTGATCGGCGTGTATCTGGTGCCGGCACTGGGTGGCGACAGCCTGCATTTGGGTAACAGCCCGAGTGGACTCGCCCTGATTTCCGTCTGCGCCAGTCTCGCCGCAGTGGCCTACGCCCTGCTGGTGGCGGAGGTGGCCAATACCATTGAACAGGCGACTATTTTTTCAGGCATATGCAATATCATCATGGCCGCCATCGGCGGCGTGATGGTGCCTCGCTTTATCATGCCGCCGGTCATGCAAACCCTGAGCGACGCTTCGCCGATGGCGTGGGGACTGGATGGATTTTTTGATATTCTGTTGCGCAACGGCACACTGATGGATGTTATGCCGGAAGCCGCAGCACTGCTGGGCTTTGCGCTGGCAATGTTGGCACTGTCTGCCTGGGCTTCCCTACGCAGACAGTCGCACTGAGACTTTAGCCTTTTATAATCTCCTGAATTTACACAGACCTTTTTATACACCACTACTGATTTTTTGCAGGCCGAGACGATGACAGACAATTCAAGCAAACAACAACTGCTCAGCGAGCTGAAACAACTCATTGTCGAAGAGTGTGATGTGGATGTGGAGAGCCATGAGATTGATGATCACGAGCGTCTGATCGGCGAAGAGAGCCGTCTCGATCTGGATTCACTGGATGCCCTCAGTATTTCTCTCGAAGTCAAAAGCCGATACGGAAAACACATCGACAGCGGCAACGAGACCCGCATGGCGCTCGCGTCAGTGGATGCGCTGGCTGACTTTATTCTGGCAGGGTAAGCACTATGACCGTGAAGGCCGGAATTGCAGGAAGCGGCATTGTCAGCACTCTGGGGGAGGGTCTGGCAACGAATCTGGACGCGCTCAATACCGGCCAGGGAAGGTTTGCTCTGCAATCACTGGAAGGCTTTAACGAACCCGTGGAAGCGGCTTTCCTGTCTGCAGGCAACTCATCCGACCAAGACGCCATTAAGCATTTTCAATCCCTGCTCGACCGGGCCCTGGAAGAAGCTTTTGCCAATAGCGAAATCTCATCGGCGAAACGCAAGACACTGCCCATTTTTATCGGCTCTTCGTCCTATGGCATAGGTATTGGTGAAGCGATCTACCGCCAGGCTCTCGAAAATGAAGATCAAAGTGGCACTCCGGCACAACCATTGCCGCTGGATGGCTTCACTCTGATTTCAAAACACCTGCGCAAAAAGTATCAACTCAACGGTCCGGATTTCACATTTAATACAGCCTGCACCGCTGGAGCCAATGCTCTGCTCAGCGCCGTGGACAGCATCACTCAGGGTCATCACGAGTACGCACTGGTGATCGGTCTGGAAACGTTTAACGTCACAACCCTGTCAGGTTTCTACGGCATGCAATTACTCACGCACGAAGCCATGAAACCATTCGATATAGATCGCAGCGGACTGGTGCTGGGTGAAGGTTGCGCGTGCATCCTGTTAAAAGCCACCACCACGGAGAACAACGGCATTATTGTCAGTGGCGGTGCCAGCGGATGCGACAGCCACTCTATCTCAGCATCTAACCCCGACGGCTCATCTATTGCAGCCGTAATGCAGGAGGCTTTGAATACCTGCCAGCTGCAACCGGAAGACATTATCGCCGTCAAAGCTCACGGCACTGCCAGTCCGCTCAATGATGACGGGGAGGCGGCCGGAATGCGCAGGACCTTTACCAAGGTACCGCCGTTTTTTTCGCTGAAGTCCTACATCGGTCATACACTGGGCAGCTGCGGGGTATTGGAAACCGTGTTGATGGCCGGCTGCCTGCGACAGAGACAATTGCCTGCCAGCGCGGGTTTTACTGACAGCGACCCGACGCTGGACGTCATCCCCTCCCGGCAACCACAGAGCGCCCCTACTGGACACTACATGCTGAATTTTTTTGGCTTTGGTGGTAACAATTGCAGTTTGATTTTACGTTCCGGAGCAAGTATCTGATGCTGGATATTGTGGCCGTCGGCAATTATTACGCTCCCGTGGATGACAACTCTGAACCCGACACGTTAAAGCACGAGGTAAAGCGAACCTGTAACCAACATTTCCGTCGTATCGATCGCTTTACCCAACTGTGCCTGATCGGCTCAAGCCGCTGCGTTCAGGATATGGAACTCGAAACCAATACCGGCCTCTACATTGGCTCCCGCTTCGCTTCTGTCAGCAATACCATCAATGTCCAAACACAAATGATCAAGCACGGACAGATCCCCAAACCGGCTCACTTTATCAACACGCTCAGCAATTCAGCGGGATACTACGTGGGGAAAAACCTCGGACTGGAAGGCAAAAATCTGTTCTTGTCCCGAGCCGATGCCTCCACGGAAGCGGTGCTGCAAATGGCTCAACTGGATTTGAACAGCCGAAACACCCAGCAGATTCTTGTCGGCATCGCCGATGAAATGCCCTACCCACTGACGGATCATCGCCAACGACTCAACGTTGAGGCCAGCACTTCCCTCGCCGAAGCCAGTCACTGGTTGTTGCTTCGTCGTTCGATATCAGAACACGGGGAGAGCGATGGGGAAAGATCTCTAGCGACCATAGAGGAAGTGATCACACTCGGTGATGCACGCGAGGCCATTGACTGGTTGAGCGCCACTCCCGAAGACACCATCCGAAACAGGTTTATGCATTACTCGAGTATTCTATCGGCTGAGGCGCTCACCAGGGAACAGGCTCAAGCGCAAAACCAGCTGGATTCCCTGATAGCAGCCTGGCCGTCGTATTTACCATCAATGAGGTTGGAAATGTGTTATTCGCCCGCACTCACCGCCGGAGTCATTGCGCATTTTGCGGAGAACGAAAGGCTGAAAGAGACCGGCGCTCCGACCACATTGATCACCCTGCACCGCGATGAAGATCATCGCTTTCACGCAATCCGAATCAAAAAGTCAGGTTAGCTATCCGTTTATTCGGACAGGGCTTCACCCAGTTTGCGATAGCCCTGCTCTTCCATATCCGCAACCACTAACAGCTGATCCGCCAACTTGCCATAATCCAGAGGCATGCGTCCTTTCAGCATTTTTGCTGCGAATAATGCAAAGCGTCGCCACTCATCACCGATGTCAGTAAACAACAGTGAGGCGTCGGCCAATGCCGGGTTATTCAGGATGGCCGCCGACTCTTGCAAAAAGGATGCGTAAAGGAAACGAAAACCCGCGCCCCCGGTACCGATTTCTTCTTGCATACGCACCATGTGACCAATGAATAGTTTGCCAAAAGCGTCGTCTCTAGCAGCGCTCAGTTTACGGATTCGCTTGGCGACAAAACGAATGCCCCGCACACCGATGATCGGCAGCGGTGTACGCAGCATCATATTGACGTTGCCGCGAATGGCTTTGGTAATGGCACCACCCAGGTCAGGCGCTTGCGGAATGGTCTTTGGATAATAGAGCAAGCCTTTGGGAGCCAGCATTCCCTTAACGAAACGGGCGTGCTGCAGGGATTCATAATCCGCTTCCACCGGCTTTTCAAACGTCGGATCACTGATGAGATAGCGATCGTCATCACGGCCGTACACCACCAGATTGTGGGCGTTAAAATGAAAACGCATATCTTCCGGGAAATACGGCAACCAAAACACCGAAGTTTGAAGCCCGACCGGGCGCCCCTGATCCAGATGATTGTTTAACGCGTCCATGCCCTGTTCCGGTCGCCGGAAGCGTTCATACTTCATATCGATGTTCAGGCGTGATGTCAGACCTTTAATCACACGCCCCGGTGGCAATCGATAGGCCATCAATGGCATGCCACCCACTTTCAGCAACGGTAGATAAGCAAAGGTCAACGCCCCCGACAAACCAAAAACCATCGGTTCCGACAGATCCAGTCCTGCATGCCGAAGCAGGGCCGCAGCAGTTCCACTTTCGCAATGAGCTGTTTGCTGATGTTGAAACGCCATGCTATTCATCAGCATCCACTCCGGTCGCAGGAAGCTGTTGCAGTTCGTCAACGGATAATCCAAGAACGTAAGCGTAACGGGACAATTTATTTGTCGACAAACGATGGAAGACGGCGGGTTTGAAATGCCTCTTCACCTGCCACTTAAACAGACCGGTACTCTGCGCCAACACCGTCACATCCATACGTTTGGTGTACATGTGATATTCCAGTGGCGAGGTTTCGCCAGCGATGCCTCGACGTAACGCGTCTTTAGCCTGCTGCTGGAATTGCTCCAAAGCCTGATGTAGAACGACTTCTTCTGCGTCCCAACCACTGGACAATTCGGTGGTGTAGCGTCCGTTTTCATCGAGCACATAGAGAGGCTTTCGCTGTCCGGCCAACGACTGGGAATGGTCCTGAGGTACCTCTGTTTTTTTCATATCATCCCTGATTATCACAGACCGTCAACATCATAAATGATGATGAAAAACGGCCGCTTTCCGGCACATAACACAAAATTTTGTGACCTTTTTGTAAGCGACCGGAGCGAAACAAGTCTTCCAGCATAATGTAGATGGAAGCCGATCCGGTATTGCCTTTGGTGGTCAGGTTAGTGGCCCAGCGATCAAACGGAATGTGGAAATCCATTGACGATAATGCCGCTGCCAACTTGTCTCGGAAAAATTCCGAAGAGTAGTGCGGTAAAAAGAAATCCACATCGGCGCTTCGCAGCTGCTTGTCTTCAATCAACTCTGCCAGAGGTTTCTCGACGGTATAGTGAATGATGTTTTCATTCAGTTGCTTCACGTCTTGCTTAATTGCAAATACCGAGTCGGACAGCCAGGTGTCCGGTGCGCACTCTTTCCAGCCGACCAGGTGGCCATCTTCAGTCTTTTGAGCCCCGCTGTACATACAGGCGTCCTGCTCGTTGGCATAGGAACGCTGGAACATCCAGTCAATGCGCAACGACAAACCCGCAGTGGCCGGCTTGGGTTGCAGTCGAATTGCGCCTGCGCCATCGGATAGCATCCAGCGCAAAAAATCTTTCTCAAAAGCAATCTCTGGATGACTCTGCAGCGCTTCAATTTTTGCATCTACTTCTTTTTCATACAGATGACTGCGCAACACCGCCGAAGCCACTTCAGACCCCGTCGCTACTGCATTCTGATATTGGCCGCTGGCCACTCCCATCCAGGCATACTTTAACGCCGTCATGCCGGCAACACAGACACCCGCGGTAGCCACGACCTCACAACTGGATGATGCCAACTCCCCATGCACCATCACCGCATGATTGGGCATCACCTGATCGGGCATGCTGGTACCGCACACCAGACAGTCCATCTGCTCCAGCGTAAAGGCCTCATTTTCCAGATTTTTAATCGCGGCGGCTGTCAACTGGGCGTTATTGTGTGTCGCTGCACCGGTTTCCGGATCAATCGCGTAGTAGCGTGAGCGAATGCCATTGCTGCGCAAAATTAAACGACGGGCACGGGAAGGCCGGCTGCCAACCTGACCAAGTATCCGCTCCATGTTGTCGTTATCCACCGGCTGATTGGGCAGTAAAACAGCAATATCGTTAATGTATACAGAGTTCATAACAGACTATCTAATGTATTCGCTTTCCTGAACCCGCACGATCGGATCATCGACGATTTCAGAAGCAGAGCCCGAAGGCTCGGCAAAGTAGGCTTTCTGAGCTTCAATACGCTTGCGCATCAGAGGAGCCAGTAATTTGTTCAACAACATGTTCAGTGGCACGACCGTTAGGATTAATACCACCAGAAAAACGGCGTAAACCACCAACAGGCATTGGCGGGATAACGCCCCGGCAGGTCCCAGGGCCCGAAACAATCGTCCCCACAACCTAAACGCACGGCGACCGGTTTTTTCACTGGCAATCAACGACTCTTCGACCTGCACCGCACCCAGGTTTTTTAATAAGTCCTGATCCAACGTCCGGCCTTCACGGAACCATTGAAGAATGCGAGCTCCAAAACGGTCACAGCGTTTCACCTTCTCTGGCGCAACACCGGCTTTCGGAATCAAGCCGCCCAGATGCGGTCCTTTTTTACCGGTCAGCACCCACACCGGCGTAGCTAAAAAACTGCCAACACTACCGGCCTCATCGACCAGCGCTACATTACCGACTAAACGACCGCCCAAACCAGCGATCATTTTTTTCATTTCTTCCTGAGCCAATAGCCACATGTTGCGACAGGCAATCAAAGTCACTACCGGCTTGTCCTTCAACAGTTTTTTGGCTGTTCGGCTCTGCATAAAAGCCGTCATCGGTAAAGATGGTGACAAAAACCAGACCTGGTAGGCAATGATGATCAAATCGAACTCTTCGTTCGCGGACACCTTGAGCGGCAGGATGGGGGGTGGATCCAAATACACCGAGTCCGGGAAGGTATCCAGAAAACGGAAGAATGGCCAGGGAAATGGGTAGGGTGTTTGCGGACAGACATTCTCGAATTCCACCGTCACATCTTTCGCATCCACCAACGGCTGGGTAAACTGCCTGGCGATGTCACTGAGTTGCCCACTTTGGGAATAGTGTACGACCAATACTTTGTTCATAATTAACGACTATTCCCTAGACGGTGGCCAGCATGCAAAACCCATTGATAATTCCAGACACGCACCCTGCGATACCCGGACACTTTCCCGGCATGCCGATGGTGCCTGCCGCGTTATTGCTGGATGAAGTTGCGCACCGGCTATCACAGGAAACCGGCCTGGACATCAATACCGCAAAACACATTCGCTTGAGTGCCCCGCTGGAGCCCGGCCAACAACTTGACGTCCAGTATCAGCAAAAAAGTCCCGCTGAATACCGTTTTATCGGCACAGAAAAAGGCAGTCCGGTGGTCAAAGGGGTGCTGAATTATACTGTAACAGAACCGAAATACGTACCCCCGACCACGTTCGACTCAGCGGCAATAGCGTCTGACAGCAAGGCTTCGCTGGAAATACCTGAAGAGCTTTCCGATGTCTATGAGAGGCTGCCTCACTCAGGCAGTATGCGCCTGCTGCAACAGGTACTGACCTGGGAGCCACAGCGGATTGCCTGCCTCGCCACTCCACAACAACCTCACCCTCTCGGTCGCGATGGCTGGCTTTCCTGCTGGGCTGCGCTTGAATACGCCGCACAGGCACTCGCCTGTCATGGCATCCTGTCTCTGCGCCATGAAAACGGGAACGACGCAACCCGCGGATTTCGCAAGGCAATGATTATCGGAATCCGGGAAATGATCTGCTACCGGACGCAACCGGGAATTCGTCCACTACAGCCCTGTCAGGTGGAAGTCACCCTGCTGGCACAACAACCACAGGCGGCCAGTTGTTCCTTTCTGTTGCGACAGGATGATCAAGTGCTCAGCAGCGGGCAATTTAACACTCTGTACGAAAGCGTCATTTAACATCCCACACCAGGCCACAAGTTAAGACCGACGCATACCCACCGCTATCTAGCGGACCTCGAAACAAGGCAGACGGATCACCAGACAGCAGACACAAAAAAGGCCGCGTAAGCGGCCTTTTTCACATCAAGCTGTGGTGATCACTTTAGCATTACGCTTTAGGACCCGCCGCTTCAACGTCACTGCTGACGTTAAACTTCTTGATGTTTTCAGCGAACAGACCTGCCAGCTTGGCAGCGGCATCGTCGTAAGCAGCCTGATCAGTCCAGGCATTGCGCGGGTTCAGGTAGCCGGCATCAACGCCAGGAACCTCAACAGGAACCTGCAAGTTCATTACGCCCAGAGTCTCGGTGGCAACGCCTTCCAGAGAACCGTTTTGACACGCAGCAACCACCGCACGGGTCACAGGGATTGGGAAGCGTGAACCTGCACCGCCAGCACCACCGGAACCGCCAGTCCAACCGGTGTTCACCAGGTAGACGTTAGAACCGAAGTCTTCGATGCGCTTCATCAGCAGCTCGGCGTATTCACGCGCAGGACGCGGCATGAAAGGCGCACCGAAACAGGTAGAGAAGGTTGGGTTGATACCGGCTTCGGCACCTACCTCAGTAGAACCAACACGAGCGGTGTAACCGGACAGGAAGTGGTAAGCCGCTGCTTCTTTGGACAGGATAGAAACAGGAGGCAGAACACCGGTTACATCACAGGTCAGGAAGATAACGTTCTTTGGCTCACCGGCACGGTTTTCCAGAACGCGCATTTCAACGTGCTCCAGCGGGTAAGAACAACGGCCGTTCTCACTCAGACTGGTGTCGCAGTAATCAGGCTCGCGCTTGTCGTTGTGAACCACGTTCTCAACGATGGCGCCGAATCTGATGGCATCCCAGATTACAGGCTCGTTCTTTTGAGACAGATCGATGGTTTTGGCGTAGCAGCCGCCTTCCATATTGAAGACCGCACCTTTCGCCCAACCGTGCTCGTCATCACCGATCAGGTAACGCTCAGGGTCAGCAGACAGGGTGGTTTTACCGGTACCGGACAGGCCGAAGAACAAGCAAGTATCGCCTTCCTTGCCAACGTTAGCCGAGCAGTGCATAGGCATAACGTCTTTTTCAGGCAGCAGGAAGTTCTGTACGGAGAACATGGCTTTCTTCATTTCGCCCGCGTAGCGAGCGCCAGCCAGCAGTACTTTGCGCTGAGCGAAGTTCACGATCACAGCCACTTCGGAATTGGTGCCGTCGCGCTCTGGATCACACTGGAAGTTGGCTGCATGCAGGATGCTCCACTCTTCCTTGCCCTTCGGGTTGTAATTCTCGGTGCGGATGAACATGTTGCGACCGAACAGGTTGTTCCAGGCAGTCTCGGTAGAGACTTTAACTGGCAGGTAGTGCTCGGGATCTTCAGCCACGTGCAGGTGTGACACAAACGTATCAACCGTGGAAAGGTGTTCTTCAACACGGCTCCACAGAGCATCGAATTTGTCAGCAGCGAAAGGACGGTTTACAGAGCCCCAATCGATACTTTCAGAAGTAGAAGGCTCATCAACAGTGAAGCGATCAGCAGGTGAACGACCAGTACGCTCGCCGGTTTCGCAAACCAGAGCACCGGTGTGAGAAAGATAACCCTCACCACGCTTCAGAGCCTGCTCGACCAGTTCGGCAGTCGTAAGGTCGGTGTAAACGGTCGGAGCCGCATCATCAATCTGTGTCATTTCTTTAATAGTCCTGTCAGCTTGTGGCCTGTTAATCCCTAACGTGCAGGCCTTAGCCGGGAGCCAAAACCATCGCACAGGGCAGTCATAGTCAGTATTTTCTTTCCCCGGATACGTTGTCCGGAGAATAGTTAGAATTTTGGGGGCGCCATTATGTCAGAAAACAATATGCGAATCGATCCCATTCTGCCGCTTTTTTAATCAATGCAATGAATGCTGTTCACCGCCAAAGATTTCATCGAGGTCTTGCGCGCCAAACGCGTAGGTCTGGTTACAGAAATGACAGTCGATGCTGATCAGATCCTGCTCTGCCAAGAGTGCTTCCACTTCGTTGCGGCCCAGTGATACCAAGGCATTAGCGGATCGCTCCCGGGAGCAGCTGCACTCAAACCGCACCGCGGCGGGGTCAAACAACCGCACCTGCTCTTCGTGGAACAAACGGTAGAGCACTTCGGTGTGCTCCAAGGTCAGCAGCTCTTCATCTTTGAGAGTGCTGGCCAACTGGACCACGGTTTCCCATTGATCGCGATTGTCATCGGCGCTGGCCACCTGTTGCGGCAGGGCCTGCAGCATCAAACCCGTCGCGGCTTTATCGTCGCTGGCGAGCCAGAATCGAGTGGGCAACTGTTCGGATTGGTCAAAATAACCTTGCAGACAAGCACTGAGATCCGGGTGATCCAGCGGCACAATGCCCTGATAACGACTGCCTTTGTCGGGATCGATGATGATCGCCAGCATGCCGGACCCCACCAGAGATTGCAGATTCTGACCTTCAAACGCCGAAAAGTCCGCCTCGGGATCGACTTCGGCGATGGCGCGACCCGCCTTGTGATGACTGCATTCAGCCATAATCAGTGGCAGCGGACCATCGCCCCGCGCCTGCAATGTCAGGATGCCGTCAAACTTCAAGGTACTGGATAACAGACTCACTGCGGCGACAAACTCGCCCAGTAGCGACTGTACCCGTGAAGGTAATTTCTGATTGTTTTCAAGGACTTGCTGATAGCTGTCGCAAAGAGTGACCACTTCACCGCGGATGTCGGTCTGGTCAAAGAGGAAGCGTTGCATTAAATCACAGCTGGGCATGGTATCTCGGGTCACTCGTCAATCGGGTCGCGATTTTATCACGGCTTGCGTCTTTTCAGATAGCCTGAGAGAACAGATAGTCCGAGCGAACTGTTAGCCTGACTGTGCAGACCGCCATCACAGACAATGGCGTTTGATCTGCCCTTCCAGCGCTGCCACCCGCTGCTGCCGCTCTGTTTCGCTGATGTCGTAACTGCTGCCATCTTCACGGACGAAGTACACCGGGCCTTTCAATGCATCCAGATAGTTGCGCGCCTGTTCACACTGCTTTTGCTGTTTTTCTTCCCGATTGGCCTGACGCCCCGCCTCCTTCTGGCGCAGAGCTTTCTCCTCCGGAGTTTCGGGCTTGAACAGCCGCTCCAGCTTTTCCCGCTCCACGGCACTGTCGTCCATGTTGATATCACTGACCGTATGCGAGATGTCTTTCGCCGCCTGCTGTTTCGGCTTTTTGTCACTGAAATGCAGCTTGCCGCTGGCGTCGCGCCACTGATAAATCTCGGCGCTCACCGAGCCACACAGCATCACCAGAAGCCCCAAGAGCGCTGCCCGCTTCCATACCGATCGACTGAATGCTGATCGACTGAATGCTAATGAATTCACGGCGCTGCCTCCTCTCCATCCTCCACTGCCACATGACAACCATTGGCTCGGGGAACGCGGTAACGCTGCAAAATTACCTGTTCGCTGGTCAGAGCCTGCTGACGATTCAGTACCATCTGAAAGCCTCCCTCATCGCGGAAAACAGTATTGGCTTCTGTGCCATTCACTATCTGCTCACAGAAATCCTCAAAGTTGCGAATCGGCACACCATTGACGGACTCCAGAATCCAGTTCTTCCAGTCGTGATACCCCAGGTTCACATCCGCCGCCAACACCTTCAACGCCACCACCAGCTCTTCTTTGTCCGCGCTGGAGCGGGTTTCGCGAGCGTTGAGAAACGCCACCGGCGCCTGCCGATGCCAGTCGGCGCCCCAGCGCTTGATCAGATTCATGTTCAGCGGCACAAACACCACCCCGCCATACACCAGATATTCCGGCGTCTGCTCGAACGCCTGCTCACGCACCAGACTGAAGTTGCGATTGGCGCCGGCTATCAGCGTTACCTTGACCTCTTTGCCGTCACGCACCAGATGAATATCGACTTCATCCCCGCGGTGATACTGATCGATGGCGTACTTAAAGTTGGTGCGCAGGTTATTGCGGAATTCGAGGCTGCTGTCGTCGGCAATGTCAAAGCCATCAATGGCCATAATCACATCATTGGGCAGGATTTTATCCGAGGACGAGGAGTCTTCGAACACGTGGGCGACCAAAATGCCGCCATCCCGATCCGCCACCCCGTAGGCCTGACGCATGGCGGGGCTCTCCAGATCCTGAGTGCGGAACCCGAGGTCCGGAAAGCCATCGTGACGACCGTCTTTGGCGTCTTCCAGTACGTGTTTGATGACACTGGGGGGCACAAAATAGCCGAGATTCTCCGCCCGACCGCTGGTGTTGCTCTGCATCACCACACCGACAATTTTGTTATCCACAATCACCGGACCGCCGCTATTGCCGGGATTGATGGCGGCATCGATCTGCCCTGCCAGGAAATAGCCACCGGCGTGGGCGTAGTACTGATGCTCAATGCGCGACAGCACACCGCGAGTGATGCTCAGCGTGGTACCGCCAAACGGATAGCCAAACACGGACACATCTTGCAATGGCTCAGGCAGGGAGCCCACCGCCAGAGGCCGCAGACCGTCAAAGAAGCCCGGTTCCAGAACTTCCAGAATCGCCAGATCCGCCTCGTGCGAGATAAACGCCACTTGCGCCAGGTATTTGTGGGGATCGCCGTGCTTTTGCGCCTGAATGTAGGTGGCATCGGCCACCACATGGGCGTTGGTGAGAATCCGGTTGCCGCTGATTACCGAGCCGGAGCCGCTGCTCTGCTTGGCATTCAACAACCGCCAGGGCGTGAAATAGTCCGCCGGAGTCGAGGTAGTGTGAATTTTCACCACCGCGTCCTTCAGCCGCTCAACGCTGGTATTACCAGCAGCTTGCACGTTCAGACACAACAACCCAAACAACACCAGACTGAACAGATTGCGAAAACCGCTGTGTAGCGTCCCTGTACTCAAAAGACTTCCTCCATTCACTGTCCCAAATCGCTCAACACACTGCCCCAAACCGCTTGATAAACCGTCCGAAACCGCTCGATAAAGAGCCGGTTCAGGAATCATCCTGCTCCAGAAAACGATGAATCTGACGTCGCTGCTTCTTGGTGGGGCGCCGTTCAGGCCCTACACCCGCACCGCGAATCAATTTGCGCTGAGCCGCTTCGGCCTCGCGCTTGGCAATACTGTCTTCGGTCTCCCTATAGAGCAGCGCCGCTTCCGGCGCGCCGCGGCGCTGATCCGACAGGGCAATAACCTCAACCACCTTTTCATCCCAGCCCTGACGAATGGTCAGCTTCACCCCCAGAGGAATCTCTTTACTGGGTTTCACTCGCTGACCGTCGCAGTGAATCTTGCCGCCGTCGATGGCCTGCTTGGCCAAGCTGCGGGTTTTAAAAAAGCGCGCCGCCCACAGCCATTTGTCTAATCGTACCTTATCCATTCACTGGCACCCTCGTTCATGCACTTTAGCTGTCTCTCTCAAACGCTAGCCATTTCCATCAAACGTTAGCCATCTCACTCAACGGGGCATCACCTCATCAAAATGGTGGATGGCAGGGTATTCGGTGATCTGGCGGTGCTCGCGCTGGCTGTCCGGCTGATGCAGACACAACAAATGACGGATACCGAATTCCCGCGCGGAATCAAGCACGCGCAGGGTGTCATCGACAAACAAAGTGCGCTCGGGATCAAAGGGTTCGCGCTCCTGCAGCGCCTGCCAGAATTCTTGCGCCTCTTTCGGCTGCTGGAATTCGTGGGAAGAGATCACCATATGCAGCCACTGGTCGATGGCGGTGATTTCCAGCTTGAGATCGAGACTCTGCGGGTGGGCATTGGTGATCAGAACCAGACGTTTGTTCTGTGCCTTCAAGGCCTGCAGAAACTCCACCACAAACGGGCGAATCTGAATCTTGTGCTGTACTTCTTCCTTCAATTTGCGGATATCCAGCCCCAGTGATTCCGACCAGAACTCCAGGCAGTACCACTTGAGCGTGCCTTCGTGCGCCTTGATGTGCGCCTCCAGCTTGGCCATGGCCTCCGACTCATCCACACCGTAGGTTTCGGCGTAGCGTTTGGGCAAATGGGTCAGCCAGAAGTAGTTATCAAAGTGCAGGTCCAGCAGGGTGCCGTCCATATCCAGCAGGACGGTATCGATCTCGTTCCAGTTAATCATGGAAAACAGAAGCTCCGGTCTCGGTATATCAAATGGCTACTTCAAACAGCAGCCACGGGGACAGATTATGCCTGAAAGCGACAGAGAGCGCCTAAAAATGCGCCGAATTTCGTCTCTGCCCCAACGACAGATAAGAAGACAGGCTTGCAGATACAGAGGGCAAACGACTACGGGCCGAGCGGCTCCACCCGTGCTGCCAGATCCCCGGACGACGCCATTTCCAGGAACTCTTCACCCAGACGATGGCTTTTGTCCGCCACTTCCTGCCACAAGCGAATGCGCTCGGTATCGTTGCTGGCAAATTTGGCGAAGTCCTGACGGTCCGGCACCCGTCCGAGACGCGTATCGGCGAAGAAATGTTGATTGGGAGTGACCATCACCGCCCTATCCAGCAGCTGCGGCGCGGCCTTGCGCCAGGGCAGAAACTTGTCAAACCAGCCCACTTTGCAGTCCGGGTAAAAGTGCGGGTAGAGAATCAGCCCGTCTTCCTCCCCCCAAAAACTGCCGGGCACCGGGTGGTAATCCAGCAGCCCACCATCGCGATAGACGCCGCGACCAGCGCCAGGGATGTCGTTCACGCTGTGCATATACACTGGAATGGAGCCGGAGGCCTTCAGTGCCTGAGCCGTATTGGCAGGGTTTAAGGCCACCGCCTCGGTGCGGTAGCCATCACTGGCGACACCGTTGTGAACGGCCAGAGGAAAGGTCGTTCGCGGATCGTGAAACACCACCCGCTCCAGCTTGTTGCGCAGCGCCGCCCGACCCTTCATGTTGTTCACCGCCGCCTTGCTGCAGGAAGCCGCCTGCCGCCGCGGACTGGGACTGGCCAGCCCGCCGTGGCAGCGCACGGCTCCACAGCCAAAGCGAAACGTCGGGTGCGACAACACCTCGGCAACCCGCTCCTCGTTAATGGTCACCTCGAGAATTTTGCGAAACTCCCGCTCAATCTCGTCGGGGGTCACGCCTTTGGGGTAGCTCTGCTGAATGTAGGCGTGGGCCAGCGCATCCAGCCCCTGCCCCGCATCCCGATGACAGGCAGCCGCCAGCTTAAACGCGCCGACAGACGTGCCGAACAGATTGATGGGATTTTCTACCGCTGGCAGCCATTCCGAAAAGATCGCCCGATCGAGCCCATAGATGGCCAGCCACTTGGCGGCGCCCGAGGCGCCAAAGACACTGCTGATGTGTTCCGGCGACAGACCGTCGCGCTGAATTTGACGGTAGGCGCTGGCGCCCGCGCGGAGGGTTAATAAACTCATGCAAAACCCGAGGGAAACAAAAACAAGACAGAGACGAAGCGGATTGTCCGCCTCTGCGGTTTATATCAAATGCCAGATATCTGAGCGTGAACTAGAACAAGCGTAACTAGAACAAGCTTGAACTAGAACAACCGCGAACGATCGTCCTCATCGTCCTGAATGCTCAGCTCATCGGCGGCATTGGACAGGTACTCCGAGTCCGTTTCCGACGCCAGCTTGATCATCAGACGCAGATCGTTCGGGGAATCCGCGTAAGACAGCGCATCTTCGTAGGTAATCTCGCCCTGATCGTAGAGTTCGAACAGCGCCTGATCGAAGGTTTGCATGCCCAGCTCGGACGATTTGGTCATCAGCGCTTTCAGCTCTACCACGTCGCCTTTGCGGATCAGATCCGCCGCCAGCGGGGTGTTGAGCATCACTTCCAGACAGGCGCGGCGCCCCTGACCGTCGGGAGTGGGGATAAGCTGCTGGGCGACAATGGCTTTCAGATTGAGGGACAAATCCATCCACAACTGACGGTGACGATCCGCCGGGAAGAAGTGAATGATGCGATCCAGCGCCTGGTTGGCGTTGTTGGCGTGCAGGGTACAGAGACACAGGTGACCGGTTTCCGCAAAGGCGATGGCGTGCTCCATGGTTTCCCGCGAGCGAACCTCACCAATCAGAATCACATCCGGCGCCTGCCGCAGGGTGTTTTTCAGGGCCACCTCAAAGGAGTCGGTATCAATGCCCACTTCCCGCTGGGTGACAATACAGCCCTGATGTTGATGGATAAATTCGATGGGGTCTTCGATGGAGATGATGTGACCTTTGGAATTGCGGTTGCGGTGACCGATCATCGCCGCCAGCGAAGTGGACTTACCGGTACCGGTGGCCCCCACAAAGATGATCAGACCACGCTTGGTCATGGCCAGCTCTTTGATTACTTCCGGCAACCCCAGATCATCGATCTTGGGAATGTTGGTCTCGATACGACGCAACACCATGCCCGCGAGGTTGCGCTGATAGAAGGCGCTGCAACGGAAACGACCGATGCCACGGGCGCTGACGGCAAAGTTCAGCTCCTTGCTCTCGAGAAATTCGTGGCGCTGTTTTTCGTTCATCACCGACAGCACTGTTTCCCGGGCTTTTTCCGGTGACAGCGGTGTGGTGGTGACAGGCACCACACGACCATTGAGTTTCATCGAAGGCGGAACACCTGCGGTGATAAACAAGTCCGAAGCGCCTTTCTCTACCATCAGCGCCAGCAGGCGTTCAAAATCCATCGTCTTATTCCTTTGTTAATTTAACCCGTAGCTTTTTGGTGTAACCCGCAGTTAATTCACACTTCTGTAATCAGAAGTTATCCGGCATCTTGGCCTTCTCACGAGCCACATCGCGGTTGATGATGCGTCGCGCCACCATATCCGCCAGACACTGATCCATGGTCTGCATACCCAGGGAACCCCCGGTCTGAATAGCAGAGTACATCTGTGCCACCTTGTCTTCGCGAATCAGGTTACGAATCGCCGAGGTACCCCGCATAATTTCGTGAGCCGCTACCCGACCACCGCCGTTGCGTTTCAGCAGGGTCTGGGAAACTACCGCTTGCAGGGATTCCGACAGCATGGAGCGCACCATGGATTTTTCGTTGGCGGGGAACACATCCACAATCCGGTCAATGGTTTTCGCCGCCGAGGTGGTGTGCAGAGTACCGAACACCAGGTGGCCGGTTTCCGCGGCCGTCAGCGCCAGACGGATGGTCTCGAGATCCCGCATCTCACCCACGAGGATGATATCCGGATCTTCCCGCAGCGCTGAGCGCAGGGCTTCCGAGAAACCGTGGGTGTCGCGGTGCACTTCCCGCTGGTTCACCAGGCATTTCTTGGATTCGTGTACGAATTCGATGGGGTCTTCAATGGTGAGGATGTGCTCGTATTTGTGGTCGTTGATGTAATCCATCATCGCCGCCAGGGTGGTGGATTTACCACTACCGGTCGGCCCGGTCACCAGTACCAGCCCCCGTGGCACCGCACAGATATCGCGGAACACCTGCCCCATGCCCAGCTCTTCCATGGTCAGAACTTTCGATGGAATGGTCCGGAACACCGCACCGGCACCGCGGTTCTGGTTAAAGGCGTTGACCCGGAAACGCGCCACACCGGGCACTTCAAAGGAGAAATCGGTTTCCAGAAACTCTTCAAAATCCTTGCGTTGCTTGTCATTCATAATCTCGTAGATCAGACTATGAACCTGTTTGTGCTCCATGGCGGGCAGGTTAATACGGCGCACGTCGCCGTCGACCCGAATCATGGGTGGCAGTCCCGCAGAAAGGTGTAAATCCGAAGCGCCCTGTTTGGCACTGAACGCCAAGAGTTCCGTAATATCCATAAACAGCCTTTATTAAATGCTTTTTTTTGCCTGATACTGCAAACAGTCCCGAACTGATCGAGCGTCCACCCCAAGTCAGACCCATAATGTACCAAGTATATGCCTAAGATTCCTACCCACCTAGCACAAGTCAACGATCGCATAGCCAGCGCACTGAGCGCCTGCGGGCGCCCGGCCGATGGCGCACGATTACTTGCCGTCAGTAAAACCAAGCCCGCCAGCGATATTCGTGAAGCCTATTTGGCGGGGCAGCGGTGTTTTGGGGAAAACTACCTGCAAGAAGCGCTGGAGAAACAGCAACAGCTTAAGGATTTAACCATCGAATGGCACTTTATTGGTCCTGTACAATCCAATAAAACACGCGCCATCGCCGAAAACTTTGACTGGGTTCACAGTGTGGATCGCGCCAAAATCGCCGTGCGGCTCAATGACCAGCGCCCTCAGCAGCTGCCTCCGATCAATCTGTGCCTGCAGGTCAATGTGGATAGCGAACCGACAAAATCCGGCGTTTTACTGGATGATCTGGACGATCTGCTTGAAAGCCTGAGTGATCTGCCCCATATCTGTGTACGGGGCTTTATGGCCATTCCCGCACCCCGAGACGATTTTGAGCAGCAACAACAGGCACTGCTGCCATTGGCCAACACCCTGAAACGACTACAATCAAACCCGGAGATCCGTCGACACCACCCCCACCTGGACACTCTTTCCATGGGCATGTCCGGTGATCTGGAAGCGGCCATTGCCGCCGGCTCGACCCTGGTGCGAATCGGCACGGATATTTTTGGCAAACGGCCAACACCGCCCTGACAGCGGCCTTGGTTTATGTGAACAAAGAGTACCTTACGAATAAAGAGTACCTTACGAATAAAGGACCCTTGGCGGTTAACAGCGGTTATCGAACACACTGAACATCAACGCAGGAAGATCACGTGACAGACACAAAAATCTCTTTTATCGGCGCGGGCAACATGGCCAGCAGCATCATCGGCGGACTGGTCCAGAAAGGTTACGGCGCGGGTCAAATCACCGCCACCGATACCTATCAGCCCACACTGGACAAGCTGGCCGATAACTTCCCGGTCGTCACTACCAGCGACAACGCCCAGGCAGCGGAGCGCTCCGACGTGATTCTGCTGGCAGTAAAGCCTCAGGTTATGGAGCAGGTGTGTACTGCCCTGCGGCCTCATCTGGCGCACAAACCGCTGATCATCTCTATTGCCGCCGGCATCGACATCCGCAGCCTGGACGCCTGGCTGGGCAATGATCTGGCCATCGTGCGCTGCATGCCCAACACTCCGGCGCTGGTACAGACCGGTGCCAGCGGTCTGTACGCCAACGAGCGTACCAGCGACGAGCAAAAAACCATCGCTCAGGACATCATGGAAGCGGTGGGCATCGTCCAGTGGACCGCCAGCGAAGACCTGATTGACTCCGTTATCGCCGTGTCCGGCAGTGGCCCCGCGTATTACTTCCTGATGATGGAAGCCATGATCGACGCCGGTGTCGCTCAGGGACTGAGTCGCGAAAACGCCACCGAGCTGACCCTGCAAACCGCGCTGGGTGCCGCCAAGCTGGCCAAGGACAGCGATGTGGATGTGATTGAACTGCGTCGTCGGGTGTCCTCCCCCAATGGCACCACCGAGAAGGCCATTCAGTCTTTCGAAGAGAGCCAACTGCGCGATGTGGTTGCCAAGGCTATGGATACCTGTGCCGAGCGCTCTCGGGAAATGGCCAGGGAACTGGGCGCCAAGTAATTTCGCCCCTCACGCAAACTCGGGCTGAGATGTACTTGATGAAGTGCACTTGAGCCAGAAGCATTAACACTTAAAAGGAGAAAACCATGGGGCCCATGCAGGAGATCGGCACCTTAATCGTACAAACTCTGGGGTCGCTGTACCTACTGGTCATCATGTTGCGCTTTTTGCTGCAACTGGCGCGAGCGGATTTCTACAACCCCATTTCGCAGTTTATTGTGAAAGCCACTAACCCGTTGCTGATCCCCATTCGTCGCATTGTTCCCGGCGTCATGGGCATTGATTTAGCCGGTCTGCTGCTGGCTTTGATCGTGCAGTTTTTGATCATCGAAGTCTGCGCACTGATCATCATCGGCAATATCATCAATCCCCTCTACGCCCTGATGTGGTCCGCGGTGGGCTTGCTGGCTCTGACCGCCAACATCTTTTTCTGGGGTTTGCTGATCATGGTGATTACCAGCTGGATTGCGCCGCAGAGCGACAATCCGGCCCTGCTGCTGGTGCGTCAGCTGGTGGAGCCGGTGATGGCGCCGTTTCGCAAACTGTTGCCGGATATGGGCGGCATTGATATCTCACCCATCTTCGCCTTTCTCGCCCTGAATGTGGTGCAGATCCTGATCAAATACCTGGCTGCGGCAGCAGGCATGGGCGGCGTTGCCCGACAACTGGTTATGGGGATCTGACTGCACACAGTCGCAATCCTCTCGAACTGCTGTGCAACACTCACAGGCTAACGCCGCAGCCTGTGAGCGACAGCCCTGAGCACGCACAGCCCTCAACCTCGTACTAAAGCCTTATTTTTTGTACGAACCGGCGTTGCCTTTTACCCCTGCCCACACGCCCCACCCTTCCAAAGCCGCCTTATTTCCGCTTTAATGAGGAATCGTTGTTTCAGGATTTCAGTGCCAGACCGCACAGCCGCCAAAGAAGCGCCTGGCCATCTGGTTGGCAGACTCAGTTAAAAAACGGTCTGCAAACGTCCGCGACAACACACAATAATAACAACAGCATTGACAAGACTTGGGGCCACAAAACCGTATGGATGCTACATCCTTCTATCAACACATGGCAGAGTTCGCCCGCTGGAAAGACATTTTCAGTCAACAACTGCGCCAGAGTCAGCAGTGGTTTAACGACCACCAGAACCAAAGCCAGGCAGCTCGTCACTGCTTGCAGCAAGCGCTGACACTGCTGGATAACAGCAGTTTTACGGTGGCCTGTGTCGGCGAGTTTTCACGCGGCAAAACCGAGCTGATTAACGCCCTGCTGTTTACCGAATACGGCCAGCGACTGCTGCCATCGAAACCGGGTCGCACCACCATGTGCCCCACCGAAATCTTCTACACCCCCGGCACCCCGACCGACGACCACAGCGGCCCCGGCTACGTGCGACTGCTGCCCATCGAAACCCGCCGCACCACCACCAGCCTGAACAGCTTTAAGCGCATCCCAAAAAACTGGGTGACTCTGCCTTTTGATGTGGCGCATCCGGAATCCGTCGAGCGCGCGATGAACGCGATCTCTCAGGTCAAACTGGTGGATGCCAGTGACGCCCGCGCGATGGGCTTTGATCCCCAACAACTGAGTGCCAATCAGGACGGACTGCTGGAAGTGCCCCGCTGGCGCCACGCCCTGATCAATCTCGACCACCCGCTGTTGCGCCACGGCCTGCGCATTCTCGACACGCCGGGCCTGAACGCACTGGGCAATGAGCCTGAACTGACACTGGGCACCCTGCAGCAGGCCGACGCCGTCATCTTTCTGCTGGCGGCGGATTCCGGCCTGAGCTACAGCGATGTCACCATCTGGCAGGATCACCTGAAAGGACTGCGGGCGGCGCAGGGTCAACACAGCTCCATCGCGCTGCTCAATAAAGTGGATGCACTGTGGGACGATCTGGAGTCAGCCGACTCGGTGGCACAGAACATTCACGACCTGCGCGAGCAGACCGCGCGCATGCTGTCACAGCCGATAGAAAACGTGGTCGCGATTTCGGCGAAACAGGGTCTGCTGGCTCAGGCCCGCCGGGATCAGGACCTGCTACAGCGCAGCAACCTGCCGCAACTGGAAGCCCTGCTGATTCAACAGCTGTCTCACAATCAACAGCAACTGGCGGGCCAGCGCATCCTCAGCGACGCCGCCCGCATCGTCAAATCGACCCGCAGCAACCTCAAGAGCCAGCTGTTTCGCGCCGATCGCGAACTGGAAAGCCTGCAACAACAGCTGCATCGCCCCGCTCAATTCGACGCCCAGGTTCAGTCTCTGCGCAGGGACATCCGCAAGCAACACCAGCAGTATCACCGTCAACAACTGGATTTGCGCACCTATCAACGCCAGATCGATCAACACTGCCAGCAGCTGCGCGCGCCCATCACCTCCTTCCAGCTGGAAGGCCTGATTGGCAGCACCCACCAGGACATGGTGAAAAGCTGGTCGTTTGTAGGGCTGAGCAAAGCCGTCGACGATTTTTTCCAGCAATTGCGACAGCGCATGAGCCGCGTCGAAAAAGAGACCCGGACAGCCAACACCACCCTGCTCTCTATCTATGAGCGCGCCCAGAACCACTCCTGCAGCCCTGAAGACGCCAGCAGCCATTGTTTTCAATTGCGCAACCACATGCAGCGACTGCGTCAGCTGGAGCATCAGGCACAGCAGTTCCGACGCTCTTTAGGCAATATTTTTAACATCAAGCAGCGCGTGATTGGCCGCTTTATCAACTCCCTGGTGCAGGAAGTTCGGGCGATGAACACCGACCTGAACACCGCCATCGACCACTGGAAGCAAGAGGCTCTGGCTCCCCTCAGCCACGAAACTCACTACCAGAAGAGCCTGCTCGATCAGCAAATGCTGCACATTACCCACCTCAATCAGCAGCAGAGTAGCCAGACCCAGCGTCTGCAAACGCTGGGCACTCAAATTACACAGCAG
The DNA here is from genome assembly GCF_965662505.1 of Pseudomaricurvus sp. Lineage (NCBI taxonomy): Bacteria > Pseudomonadati > Pseudomonadota > Gammaproteobacteria > Cellvibrionales > Cellvibrionaceae > Pseudomaricurvus > Pseudomaricurvus sp. The sequence goes on from NZ_CBFIHX010000001.1 coordinate 51,441, forward strand.
CGGGAAAGCCTTGCCGAACTGGAACGTATCCTCGACCTGCAACCCTGCCGCCCTCCGCAGCTACTGCAGGATGCACCCCCGCCCCACCGCACCCGAAAATCCATGACGGCGCAAGCCTCTGCGGCTCTGGTGAGCACTGCTTGATAGCGGATCAAACCAGTCTCACTGAAGAAGACACCGCTATTTCTGAAGGTCCCCACGGTTATATCTCCACCCCCCTGTATAGCTATCCCCAAACCCTGTGATGGCTATCCCCCAACGGCGTTCGGGTATATGCTATCGGGTTTACGCGCGCCCTTTTTTAGCCCTTTCTAGCGAATAACCAGCCCTTGCAGACAGGCTGGGGCAACTTTAGACTTGCGCGCCAGACCCCAAGGAAACCAGAGATACAATGCCCGCACCCTTTGCCAACGATTCTGTCGGAGTGGTCACACCGCAAACCCTGCATTTTGATCAGCCTCTGGAGCTGGCCAGTGGCCGCACGCTCGACGCCTACGATCTGGTGATTGAGACCTACGGCGAGCTGAATGCGCAAAAATCCAATGCGGTACTTATCTGTCACGCCCTGTCCGGCCACCACCACGCCGCCGGTTACCACAGCGAGGATGATCGCAAGCCCGGCTGGTGGGACAGCTACATTGGCCCCGGCAAGCCCATCGACACCAACCGCTTTTTTGTCGTCGCACTCAACAATCTGGGCGGCTGCCACGGCTCGACCGGACCGCGCTCCATCAACCCGGAAACCGGCCAGCCCTGGGGTAAGGACTTCCCCAACTTGCGGGTGCGCGACTGGGTTCACTCCCAGGCTCGCATGGCCGATCGCCTGGGCATTGAGCAATGGGCCGCCATCGTCGGCGGCAGCCTCGGGGGTATGCAGGCCATGCGCTGGGCACTGGAATATCCGGATCGGGTGCGTCACTGCGTGCTGATCGCTTCAGCCATGAACCTGACCACGCAGAACATCGCCTTCAACGAGACTGCACGTCAGGCCATCATGTCCGACCCCAAGTACCACGAGGGGGATTATCAGGTACACGAGACCTACCCCAAGGACGGTCTGTCGGTAGCGCGAATGATTGGCCACATCACCTACCTGTCCGACGACGGCATGGGGCAGAAGTTCGGCCGTGAGTTTCGCTCCGGCAGCTTCCAACAGGGTCTGGATGAACCGGTGGAATTCCAGATTGAGAGCTATTTGCGCTATCAGGGTGATGCATTTTCCAGCTCGTTCGATGCAAATACCTACATCTTGATGACAAAAGCACTGGATTACTTCGATCTTGCCCGCGAGTACGGCGACGACCCGATCAAGGCGTTCAGTCACGCCAAGTGTCGATTTCTGGTGGTGTCCTTTACCTCGGACTGGCGCTTTGCCCCCGAGCGCTCGCGGGAAATCGTCGATGCGCTGATCGGTGCCGACAAGGCGGTCAGCTACGCGGAAGTGGAATCGGCTTACGGCCACGATGCCTTTTTGCTGCCCATCGATCGCTACTACCGCCTGTTTACGGAATATATGAAAGGAGTGAGCACCAACTAATGAGCTACTCAGACTCCGCTAATTCAGCCTCAGCAACACTCTCAAATACGGCCACAGCCGCCAGCGGTATGCCGCCCGATGCCCTGCGTATTGATCTGGATGTGATTCAAGCGTGGATTGAACCCGGTAGCCGGGTACTGGATCTCGGCTGCGGCGACGGCACGCTGCTGCAAAACCTGCGCGACCACAAGCAGGTGACCGGCTACGGCCTCGAAATCGACGCCGAACAGATCACCACCTGCATTGGTAAAGGTCTGAATGTGATCGAGCAGAACCTGGACCGCGGCCTCGACAACTTTGCCGATCAAAGCTTCGACAGCGTGGTCATGACCCAGGCACTGCAAACCATGTACGCACCGCATAAAGTACTGGAAGAAATGCTGCGGGTAGGGAAGGAGTGCATTGTCACTTTCCCCAATTTTGGTCATTGGAAGGCGCGCTGGCACCTGTTCTGCAACGGTCGCATGCCGGTGTCCGACCTGCTGCCGTATCAGTGGTACGACACCCCCAACATCCACTTTTGCACCTTTGACGATTTTGAGTTTCTCTGCCACGAGCTGGATATCGAGATCCTCAAGCGTCAGGTGGTGGCCGAGAGGCCCTTCAGTCGCTTTCTGAAGGATTTGCGCCCCAACCTGTTTGGCGAAACCGCCATCTATCACCTGCGCAAGCATCGGTAGCTGAAGAAGCTGAAGCTCCGGGAAAGGCGTCCCAATCATTTCGGACGTCATCTCTGAGCCAGTTCGAAGCCGGTTCGAAGCCAGACCAAAGATAGCAAGCTAAACTAAGACAACCACTGTAGACAGCATCAGGAGACACCACATGATCTGCTCATCCCGCACCCCGGAATCCAGCCGCCTGCTGGCCCGTTTTAGCTTGCTGTGTTGCCTGCTGTTGGGCAGCAATCTGGCCGCTGCCGACTCCCAGTTCACCACCTTCGGTGACTACAAGGTGTTGCATACCGTCTTCAACAGCACCTTCTTACAGCCGGAAGTAGCCAGCGCCTACAATCTTACCCGCGGCAAGGGACAATCCCTGTTGAATATCGCACTGATCAAAAGCACGGACGGCGGCAACAGCAAAGGGCTGGCCGCCGAGGTCAGCGGCTCCATCGCCAACCTGATGCAGCAGCAGAGGACACTGGAATTCATTGAAATCAAGGAACACGATGCGGTCTACTATCTGGCGCCTATCCGCGTCAGCAACAATGACGAAGTCGTGCACTTCAATATTGAGGTCACCCACGACGGCAAGACCTATCCGATTAAATTCAGCAAGAAGCTGTATAAAGACTGACCCTGAAAACGATTCCTGAATAGACTCGTTCGGATCATCAATAGACTCGCTCGGATCATCACCTGAACCGCTCAACCCCCGGAGCAGCTGCCCCACATGACAGATCAGACCCCACAGACCCAGCGCATCGTGCTGGCCAGCGGAAATGCCGGCAAACTGAAAGAGTTTCGGTCGCTGCTGGCCGACGTCGGTTTTGACGTAATCCCACAATCCGAATTGAACGTCAGCGATGCCGAGGAAACCGGCCTGAGCTTTGTCGAGAACGCCATTCTCAAGGCCCGTCACGCCTGTCGCGCTACCGGCCTGCCGGCACTGGCCGACGACTCGGGTCTGGAAGTGGATGCGCTAATGGGGAAACCCGGTATCTATTCCTCCCGTTTCGCCGGAGAAGAGGGCGATCAGAAGGATAGCGCCAACAATCAGAAACTGCTCAACAGCCTGCAGGGACTGGCTCAACATGAGCGCAGTGCGCGCTTCCAATGCGTACTGGTGTACATGCGTCACGCCGAAGACCCAACACCGGTGATTTGCCAGGGCAGCTGGGAAGGGCAGATTCTCCACAAGATCAGCGGGCAGGGCGGTTTTGGCTACGATCCGCTGTTTTACGTTGCCGAACACGATTGCAGCGCCGCGGAACTCAGCAAAGCCGACAAGAACGCCATCAGTCACCGCGGCAAGGCAATGCAGCAGTTGCTCGAGCGTTTGACCTGAGAATGTTGTCGCCATCACCGCTGGTGCTGCCACCGCTGTCTCTTTACCTCCACATTCCCTGGTGCGTGCGCAAGTGTCCCTACTGCGATTTCAATTCTCACAAAGCGACGGGCGAACTGCCCGAGGCTGAGTATGTCGCCGCGGTTCTGGACGATCTACAGCAAAGCTTGCCGCTGACTCAGGGCAGGGCGCTGCAAAGTATTTTCCTCGGTGGCGGTACACCCAGCTTGTTCAGCCCCTCAGCCATCGACCAAATGCTGAGCGCTGCCGAGCGCCACATCGGTTTTGCCGACGATATCGAAATCACCATGGAAGCCAACCCCGGCACCTTTGAGCAGGAAAAATTTCGCGGTTTCCGCTCAGCGGGGATCAATCGTCTGTCCATTGGCATCCAGAGCTTTTCCGATCTGCACCTGCAACAGCTGGGGCGCATTCACGGCGCGCGCGAAGCCCTGTCCGCCGTGGAGATGGCGCGCACGGCGGGGTTCGACAACCTCAATCTGGATTTGATGCACGGCCTGCCGCAGCAGACTCCCGTCGACGCGGAACAGGATCTGCGCACCGCCATTGGCCTCGAACCGGAACACATCTCCTGGTACCAGCTGACCATCGAACCCAACACCGAGTTTTACAGCCGCCCGCCAACACTGCCAGTGGACGATGCGCTGGCCGATATTCAACAGGCCGGTGAACAACTGCTGGGTCAGCACGGCTATCGCCAATATGAAGTGTCCGCCTACGCCCAGGCGGGACGCCAGTCTCGTCACAATCTGAATTACTGGCAGTTCGGCGATTATCTGGCACTGGGCGCCGGTGCCCACGGCAAAATCACTCAACCGGAGCAGGGCACTATTCTGCGGATGAACAAGACCCGACTGCCGGAGCATTACCTGAATCCGGACAAAGCCTTCACCGCTCAGCAGCAAACAGTTGCCGATCGGGATCTGCCGCTGGAGTTTATGATGAATGCCCTGCGACTGGTGGACGGGGTGGACAGCACGCTGTTTTCCGAACGCACGGGTTTGTCTCTACAGAGTCTCGGAGAACAGCTGCAGGATCTGGGACAGCGGGGTCTGATACAGCAAGATGAGCAACGCTTATCGACAACGGCTCTGGGGCAGCGCTACCTGAATCAGGTGCTGGCGGAATTTATGGAGGATGAGCCCTGACTGCCGACAACCTGTAAGAAGCCCCAACTGAAAGACGCGCGAACGGGAAAGACACACCAGTCGAAAGAAACACAAAACTTGTATCTTTTGGGCGCTTGAAGCCTCCAAGATCGAAGATACAGCTATACGCGCCACTGCTACACTGAAACTCAAATAATGATCGTTCTGTCGGGTTTACAGCACAATCCGTCACACTGAACGGCGAGTAATTAGGTACACTCTAGGCTGCCATGTCTAAATTAAGAGACTACCGACACCGCAACCCGATCGCCACCAAACTGATGGTGCTGATCCTGTTGACCAGCACCTTGTTTGCCATAGGCGGCACCCTGCTGCAGCTGTATTACAGCTACCACGACGACGTGTCCGAGTTGCGTAAACGTCTCGATCAGGTGCGTATCAGCACCTTGCCCAGCATCACCAAAAGCCTCTGGAGCTTTGACGAAGAACAGCTGAACGTGCAAATCCACAGCGTTCTGGAAGTGGAAGATGTGGTGCAAGTGACGGTTGTCTGGCGAGACTGGAACAATCAGGAACAGGCCATGATGGCCAGTGCACTGGACATGGAACTGGGCATCGAGGAAGTCGACCGCGTCACCAGAGACGTTCTCGTAAAAGAATACCCGCTGATTTATACCCCCGGCACCAGTGGCCCGGCCAACAGTATTAGCCGAAGCAGCCAGCTCAACGACGACAATTCCAAACAGGAACTGGGCACGCTGATCGTCACTGCCAGCCTCGAAAGCGTGAACCAGAAGCTATGGCAGCGCGCTTGGTACATTGGTCTGGTGCAGGGCAGCACCACCTTAATTGTGTGTCTGTTTATTCTCTTGCTGGTGCGTGCGCTGCTGACCCACCACATGGACACCATCGCCTCCTACGCCCGCCAACTGACTTTGGAAAATCTGGGAATCGGTCTGCGCCTGAAACGCAACAAGCCCATCGATGCCGAGCCCGATGAACTGGACAACGTAGTGTCGGCCATCAATCAGATGCGCGAGTCCCTGCTGGAAGATATTGAAAAACGCCGCACGGTCGAGACCGCACTGCTGGCCGCCAAAGAAGAGAAGCTGCTGAGTCGTCGCGAACAGCTGGCCGCCGAACAAGCCAACCAGGCCAAAAGCCAGTTTCTGGCAACCATGAGTCACGAAATCCGCACCCCCATGAACGGCGTGATCGGCATGGTCGAACTGCTGCACGACACCCCGCTTAATAACAATCAGAAACATTATCTGGATGTGATCCACCGCTCCGGCGAAACCCTGCTGACCATCATCAACGACATTCTCGACTATTCAAAGATTGAGGCCGGCAAACTGGAACTGGAAACCGTCCCCTTTAATCTGGAAGAACTGATTGAGGATTGCATCCAACTGTTTGGTGCCACCGCCAACAAACAGGGTATCGAACTGGTGGGCAGCGTCACCCCCACCACGCCTGTGCACATCATTGGCGATCCCACTCGCCTGCGACAGATTCTGATCAACCTCATTGGCAATGCCTTCAAATTCACCACTGAAGGCTGCATCTGCGTCAAGGCCCAGCGGGTTGCGGAATCGGATCTGGATCATCCGACCGTGCGCTTTTCCATCATCGACAGCGGTATCGGCATTCCCCCTGAAGCCCAGGACAAACTGTTTCAATCTTTCAGTCAGGCCGACAGTTCCACCACCCGAAAATACGGCGGTACCGGTTTGGGTCTGGCGATCTGCAAACGTCTGGCAGAATTAATGGGCGGCGAAGTCGGTGTCGACAGCACCGAAGGGGAGGGCTCCACCTTCTGGTTTACCGCCGATTTTGAGCTTGCCGACACGCCGGCCAACAGCCGCTCCCGAGTCTTGCCATCACTGGCAGGCAAGCACCTGCTGATTGTCGAAGACAACCTGGCACTGTGCGAAATACTGTCATACCACGGACAGAGCTGGGGCATGCACGTTGTCACCGCTCACACCGCCGAGGAGAGTCTAAAAGTCATCAACAACCGACGCGCCAGCGGCCAGCCGGACTTTCAGTTTATCTCTCTCGACTACCGCCTCAGCGATCTGGACGGTATCGAACTGGCGGCCAGCTTGCTCAAACGCCATCCGGATTACCCCGCTCACCTGTTTCTGCTCACTGCATCGGACCATCAATTCAGTCACGACATTCTGGCGGAACGGCACATCAAGAGCATACTGCGCAAACCAATTTCACCGAAAAAACTGCGCGATCTGATGGCCGATCAACTGGGTCACGACCGGTACACGCCATCCGTTATTGCGCCGACGGAGACCGTCAGCAACTTTTCCAATTTGCGAGTTCTGGTGGCGGAAGACAATGCGGTCAATCGCCTGGTGATCAAAGGCCTGCTGAGCAAACTGAAAATCGAACCCATCACCGTAGAGAATGGCCGAGAGGCCTGGTTACAGTGTGCCGAATCCGATAAACCTTTTGACCTCGTACTGATGGACTGCGAAATGCCAGAAATGGATGGCTTTGAGGCCACCCGCCGTATTCGCGAGCACGAGAGATTCCACAACCAGACCGCCACCCCCATCGTCGCCCTGACCGCACACGCGATGGAAGAGCATCAGGAAATGGTCTTCGCCTGCGGAATGAACTATTTCCTCTGCAAGCCCATCACCCTGAAAGAACTGACCACCGCGTTTGAGAAACTGGGGCTGTCCAAATCCGCAGAACAGGCCACCTCGACCTTCGATTGAGCGACTCCGGCAACTCCGACCTGAACGGGTTCGGGGCTGCTGGCGCCAATAATCCCCTTATTTGCACGAAAACACCCCCCAAAGTCTTTCCGAGCTTGAGTGTTGCTGCCGCAGTTATTATCATCCGTGGTCTTTATTTCGTGATTGTCTGTGATTCAGGCAGACTCGCAAACCGTCACTCTCAGGAGAAGCATTATGAGTAACAGCATCGTTCACGTAACAGATGCCAGTTTTGAGGCCGAAGTCCTTAACGCTGAAGGTCCAGTATTGGTGGATTTTTGGGCAGAATGGTGTGGCCCGTGCAAGATGATTGCACCCGTACTGGATGAACTGTCTGGCGAATACGACGGTAAAATCAAAATCTGCAAAATGGACGTTGATGCCAACCAGGGTACTCCGGGTAAATTCAATATCCGCGGCATCCCAACTCTGATCATCTTCAAAGGCGGTAGCGCCGAAGCCACCAAAGTGGGTGCTCTGTCCAAGGCACAACTGGTTGAGTTCATCGACGGCAGCCTGTAAGGCCGTCCTGAACTACGCAGACAGTCTTGAACTAAGGCAGTCTTGAGCGACCAGACAGTCCTGAACGATACAGACAGTCTTGTAACCTGCGGCCCTGAAAGCCACTCTTCTGACAGAGGCTTTCGGGGCAGGCAAGTCATCCGCGACCCGAATCTTTAGATACTCAAAGCGACTTGTAGCTGTAGCGATTTGTACCTGCACAGCGCACAGATACCGGAAAAAAATTCCCTGCTACTGTTTTAATTTTGCACAGCCTGATTTTTATCGCTATACTCAGCGCATCAATTCGGTCGCCAGGCCTGACACCTTGCCTCAGCTCACTGCTAAAACCACTCTCCCTGAGTAGGAATGAACCAGAACACGTTGAACTCAACAAGGAAAGCAGCAAGAACATCTGACCGGACATAACCCCAAAACCTTCTTTCACGACTTCTGTATCTACCATTCGCCATAGCTGACTTCCCCTGGATCGCCCATTGATCGCTGGGACACTACTCTGGATTTTCTGGCAGGTATCTGAAACCTGAAAGCGGGCTTGAAACACGATGAGCAAACAACAGAACAGCATCCGCGATGGGTTTTAATCCAAAAGCCTTAGACTCGCTGATCGTTTTTTGTACTCATCGGGCAGTAGAAACAAACAAATACAACAGATTATTTAAACCAGCGATTCAAGATTTAAGCTATCCAATAATTATTCGTCATTCATGTCATACATTGGTGCAGCCTTATCGCTACCCACTTCACTCATTCCCCAATAGACGCAAACAGTCTTAATAAAAACTTATGAATTTAACCGATCTGAAAACAAAACCCATTGAAGAACTCATCGCCATTGCCAAAGAAATGGGCATGGAAAACCTGGCCCGGTCCCGCAAGCAAGATATTATTTTTAATATTCTTAAGCGTCACGCCAAAAGCGGCGAAGACATTTACGGTGACGGTGTGCTGGAAATTCTTCAGGACGGCTTTGGTTTCCTGCGCTCTTCAGACAGCTCTTATCTGGCAGGACCCGATGACATTTACGTCTCCCCAAGCCAGATTCGCCGCTTTAACCTGCGCACCGGTGACACCATCGAAGGCAAGATCCGGCCTCCTAAAGATGGCGAACGCTACTTCGCCATGCTCAAAGTTAATCAGATTAACTTCGACAAGCCGGAAAGCTCCAAGAACAAAATTTTATTTGAAAACCTGACGCCACTGTTCCCCAATGAACGTATGGTACTGGAAGCCGGTAATGGCTCCACAGAAGACTTAACCGGTCGAATCATCGACCTGATCGCCCCCATCGGTAAAGGCCAGCGCGGATTGATCGTCGCACCACCAAAAGCCGGTAAAACCATCATGATGCAGAACATTGCTCAGGCGATCACCCGCAACAACCCCGAATGCCACTTAATTGTTTTACTGATCGATGAGCGTCCGGAAGAAGTGACCGAAATGCAGCGCTCTGTGCGCGGCGAAGTGGTTGCCTCCACCTTCGATGAGCCACCGGCCCGTCACGTTCAGGTTGCCGAAATGGTGATCGAAAAAGCCAAACGCCTGGTCGAACACAAAAAAGACGTGATCATCCTGCTGGACTCCATTACCCGTCTGGCTCGCGCCTACAACACCATCGTACCGTCCTCCGGTAAAGTACTGACCGGCGGTGTCGACGCTCACGCGCTGGAGCGTCCAAAGCGTTTCTTCGGTGCTGCGCGTAATATCGAAGAGGGCGGCAGTCTGTCCATCGTCGCCACCGCACTGGTAGATACCGGTTCGAAAATGGACGAAGTTATCTTTGAAGAGTTTAAAGGTACTGGTAACCAGGAACTGCACCTGGATCGCAAGATCTCGGAAAAGCGCGTCTATCCTGCCATCAATATCCGCAAATCAGGCACCCGTCGCGAAGACTTGCTGATGCGCGAAGACGAACTGCAACGAGTCTGGATCCTGCGCAAACTGCTGCACGATATGGAAGACGTCAACGCGACGGAATTTCTTGTCGACAAGCTCAAGGATCACAAATCCAACGACGAGTTCTTCCTGTCGATGAAGCGCAAGTAAGCTCCTAAAGCGCATCGACACCCGTCACACGGCTGTCAGAGTCGGCACCACCGGCTTTTGACGTCCCTGAAGACCCTGCTCCGGCAGGGTCTTTGCGTTTAAAATACCGACATTTACGCGGGAATCCTTCTCATAAACAGCACCAGAGACCAATAATATTGCGTCCATCTCCCGACTGCAGAACAATTTCCGACTACAGAGTCATCTCGCCACCCACCAAGAAAACCCCTACTGACGCGATAATTTGTGGCCTTTTATCAGAATGACCGCTAAGTCCATTTCGGTATATTGAAAATGTGATGAAATATTTCCTTCACGGCCCACTGACGTCTACATTTACTTCCGGATACCCCGTTCTATAGAATCGCCGCAAAATAAACAGGAGCGCTCAGATAGCACTATCCGCAGCTCCGGGCAGCACACAAAAAAATCCATGTTTATTAACATACGTTGTTGATGTAAAGAGAGATGAAACAATGATGAAGCAACTGAATTCCCGCAACCTGATGCTGGCCGCGATGGCCATCAGCGCGCCTTTTGCCACTCACGTACACGCCGCCGGCTTCCAACTCAACGAACACAGCGCCGCCGGTCTGGGCCGCGCCTTTGCCGGCGAAGCCGCCTATGGCGATAACGCCGCTGGCATCGCCCGCAACCCGGCTCTGGCCACCCGCTTTGACAACCTCAGCATTTCCGCCGGTGCCACCCACGTGAATCCTGAAGTCGATGGCGAAGGTAATGTAACCTACGTCACCACCGCCACCGCAAATGCCGATAAAGAAGACTTTGCCCCCACTGCCTGGGTTCCCAATGCTTACCTGGTACAGCCGATCAATGACCGCTGGAGCTGGGGACTGGCCCTCAACTCACACTTTGGTCTGAGCACTGACTTTGGTGACGACTACAATGGTGCCGATCTGGCCGACGAAGCCGAGATTCTGACCTACAACCTCAACCCCAGCGTTGCTTACCAAGTCACCGACAGCATAAGCCTGGGGCTGGGCATCAGCCTTGTGAAAGCCGAGGCCACCTTTGGTACCGCACTGCCTTTCGATTTCGGCACTTTCGGCAAAGGCTCTCAGGTATTGAAGCTGGAAGGTGACGATACCAGCTGGGGCTGGAATGCAGGTGCAACCTGGCAGGCAACCGACGCTCTGCGTCTGGGTCTGGCCTACCGCAGCGAAGTGGACCTGACATTGGAAGGGGATTCCACCACCGATCTGCCAGCAGCACTGACCGGCAACAACTTTGATCAGGGCGGCTCCCTGGATCTGACGCTGCCTGCGGGTGCTGAACTGTCCGGTGTCTACGAATTAACGCCAGCGTGGGATATCTCGGCCAGCGTGTCGTGGACTGACTGGAGTGTGTTCGAAGTACTGGAAGTGGATTTTGATGATGGCACCAATCAGCATTTGAAAGACGAAAACTTCGACGACAATATGCGCTACAGCATTGGCAGCACCTACGAGTTCAACAAAAACTGGACAGCACGCGTAGGGCTTGCGTATGACGAAAGCGCAGTCTCTGCCGAGTATCGCTCACTGAGCATTCCGGACACCGACCGTATCTGGTACAGCGCTGGCTTTACCTATCGCTACGATCAAAACCTGAGTGTCGACTTCGCAGCCACTTACATTGATGGTGAAGAAGTGGATCTGACGGAAACGTCCAGCCTGGGCACAACCTTCTCGGGTTCGACTCACGGTGATGCTGAACTGTTTTCTTTCTCAGTCAATTATACTTTTTAATGATTTCACTGTTTAAGACGAGCTGATCATTAAGCTGTAATCGACTGGGTAACCGTGAGCAGACTGGGTAACCGTCAGCAGATTAACGATCAACGTCGCCATTGATTACAAAAAAGCCGCGACTGACAACGCCAATCGCGGCTTTTTTGTATCAGCAGGCCAGGGATCAACTTTCGCTGTTGGCCTCATCCAATACCGAAATCGCCCGTTTCAGCGCTTTTAAACGGCGCAGCTTACGCGCTTTCAAGGTCTCGGCTCTGGGGTCATCATCGTCATCCAGAACTTTTAATTCCTGCTTTAATTCACTGTAACTTTCTTTCAGCTCTTTCAGTTGCTGCGCCCGCTCGGCCTTATCGAATATCAAATTTTCCGGTTCCGGCTGCGAACCGTTATCGGCAATAACAAACGAGCGCTCGGGAATCACCTCATCTTTCACCTGCCGTTGATTCATAAACGATGGCGACACAATTTCAATACTTTGCTCATGCAAACGGTCCATCATTTTTTTGCGCAGTAGAGAGCGTGAAGACAACAACTGCTTCACTTCTTTCAAAAATCCCGCCACCCGATATTTCACCGAGAAGTCGCCGAGATCCATGACATAGACAAACGGCTCTTCCAGATTTGCATCCTCCGCCGCCTGCAACAACATGGCTTCGATCAGATGGTGATCCACGTCATAACCCAGAGTCACTTCCGCTGAAACCACCGTGCCGTCCGCGTGCACAACCTTGACCGGATGATTAGAAAGAAACAGGTTTGGAACGGTTAACAAGTCCCGATCTTCAGTTTGAATTTCCGTGTGAAACAAGCCCTGCTCCGTCACCCGACCAAAGTAGGTTTCCACCTGAATAAAATCCCCCGGAGAAAACTTGTTTTCCGATCGCATCATAAAACCCGCCATCGCATTCGCCGCCACCGTCGGCGACGACAGTGTCAGTACCGCGGTAAACACCAGCCCCATCAACGTCAACAGCTGTCCGCGGGTACCGCTGTCCATCGGCAGCGACAACACCAATCCCAAACCGGTCAACAGCACGAGGACAATCACCATCCACTGGGTGCGGAAACGGTGGCTTTTCGGCTGAGCTGCCTCACGTAGTCTCAGCAGTTTTAGCAAACCCGCCGCCAACAGAATAATCAGCAGGGCATTGCCATAATCCAGTGCCAGCTGCTTGCCTAAGGCGACAAAATCAATCATTCAGACTTCCTGTTTCTGTGATGTTTTTATTAAGACGTCCGGACAGGGCATCATTTCAACGCCTTGCCATGTAATGCAGCGCAATGCCATGAGCTGACAGCCTAAGTCTAACCCAATCCGACTGCAACTCTACCAAACGTCTACAACCGTCTGGGCGTTTCCGTCATCCTGCCGATTCCCGTACAATACGCCTTTCACCCGCAATGCCAGAAGCTATTATGAAATACCGAGACTTGCGAGACTTTATCGCCATGCTGGAAAAGCGGGGCGAACTGAGGCGCATCACTGTGCCTGTCGATCCCAATCTGGAAATGACCGAGATTTGCGACCGTACGCTGCGTGCCGGAGGTCCGGCGCTGTTGTTTGAAAACCCGGTAGGTCACAGCACACCCGTGCTGGCGAATCTGTTTGGCACGCCCGAACGGGTTGCGCTCGGCATGGGTGAAGAGTCCGTTGAAGCGCTCAGAGAAGTCGGCGAACTGCTGGCGTTTCTGAAAGAGCCCGAACCTCCCAAGGGCCTGAAAGATGCCTGGCAAAAAATGCCGATCTTCAAGCAAGTGCTGAATATGGGTCCCAAGCAGGTCAGCAAAGCCCCTTGCCAACAAGTGGTCATCGAGAAAGAGCAGGTTGATCTGCATCAGCTGCCCATCCAAACCTGTTGGCCAGGTGACGCCGCACCACTGATCACCTGGCCGCTGGTGATCACCCGTGGCCCACACAAAGAACGGCAGAACCTCGGCATCTATCGCATGCAGCTGATCGGCAAAAATCGTCTGATCATGCGCTGGCTCTCCCATCGCGGCGGCGCGCTGGATTTTCGCGAGTGGCAACAGCAGAATCCCGGCAAGCCCTATCCCGTGTCTGTGGCACTGGGCGCCGACCCTGCCACCATTCTCGGCGCTGTGACGCCCGTACCAGATACGCTCAGTGAATACGGGTTTGCCGGATTACTGCGCGGCGGCAAGACCGAGGTCACCAAAAGCAAGCTCAGCGATTTGCAGGTACCCGCGTCAGCCGAGTTTGTGCTGGAAGGGTTTATCTACCCGGATGACATGGCCGACGAAGGCCCTTTCGGTGATCACACCGGTTATTACAACGAGGTCGATCGCTTCCCGGTGTTTACCGTGGAAACCATCACCCACCGCAAAGATCCTATTTACCACAGCACCTACACCGGACGACCACCGGATGAACCCGCCATTCTCGGGCTGGCTCTGAACGAGGTGTTTGTCCCCATTCTGAAGAAACAATTTCCGGAGATCGTCGACTTTTACCTGCCCCCTGAAGGCTGCTCTTATCGCATGGCGGTGATCACCATGAAAAAGCAGTATCCGGGACACGCCAAGCGGGTGATGATGGGCGTCTGGTCATTTTTACGCCAGTTTATGTACACCAAGTTCGTCATCGTTACCGACGACGACGTTAACGCCCGCGATTGGAAAGATGTGATCTGGGCCATTACTACCCGTATGGACCCCATTCGCGACACCACTCTGGTGGACAACACCCCCATCGACTATCTGGACTTTGCTTCGCCTGTGTCTGGCCTTGGCTCAAAAATGGGCATGGACGCCACCAACAAATGGCCAGGTGAAACGGATCGCGAGTGGGGTGAGCCCATAGAAATGGACGGGGCCGTCAAAGAGCGGGTAGACGAAATGTGGGACTCTCTGGGGCTATAAGCTCCAGAGCGGCAATACTGTCTGTCCAGAATCAAAATCTCTAAACTTAAATTCCGTGTCTTGAAAGTATGTCGTACCTTGAAAATATGACGTCCCTTGGACGCATCGAACCTTAGAAGGGTATAGAAAGGTCTAGAACTGAGTGCCGCTTTCCATCAGACTGTGAAACTCATGCTTGGCAGTTTTCGACTGTCCTGCTACGGTTACTTACTATTCTAACCCATCGCTATTCCACTCAATCGAGGTGAACTTTATGAATCCAATAAAAATTGCACTTTTGTGCCTCGTAATGGGCAGCAGCTACAGCTTTGCCGAATGCTCTAACCCAACCGCCCCGGAAATGCCAAACGGCTCAACTGCCTCCATGGACGAAATGCTGGCCGGCAAAGCGGCTGTGAGCGCTTTCCAAAAAGAAAACGCCACTTACCTGGAATGCATCGGCAAAGAGATGGAAGCCATCAAAGCCACCCTGAAAGAGGGCAGCAAAGAGGATATGGCCGCCGCCCAGAAAAACTTTACCGAACTGGCTGACACCTACAATCAAGCGGTCACCGCTGAAGAAACTCTGGCAGGCAAGTTCAACACCGAAATTCGTGCCTTTAAAGAAGCCAGCAAGAAATAAGCAAAACTCGGCAGAGCCGTTGCCCGTCCAGGCGGGCAGTCTCTCACCACCTGAAGCCTCAGCAGCACACCTTTCTTCACTCTCCCCAAATCGGCTCACCCAACTCCGAAAAATTTTGTCTGTCAGGCCTGATTTCTGAGCCAAAAACCATCAAATTGACATCTAAAACGCCTTCCCAACATTTCGCTTCCGCCCCTCTGTATCACTAATTACAAGACACACATATTTGTGAAACAGACCAACACTCTCAACTTGTACCTGCGCAGCCAGATAATTAGGTTAGTCCATATCGTTTGATTGCTAATCTCACGTTGTGGAGAGTTTGGCGCGAGCGATTGCAATTTAAGAATAATAAAGAGATGTTTCTATGAATACCGCTGTTTTGTCCACGACGGAACAAACCTATCGAGTCAAAGGGTCTTTGCTTCTGTCACTCTACCTGATCATTCCTCTGTGCTTTGTCACTGCCGCGCTCGATACCGTATTTCTGGATCACCGCTTGCGTGACATCTGGCTGCCCAGCAATCCGGCCAATTTATTGTTCTGGGCCATTATTTTTAACTTTCCTCACATTGTCTCCAGCCTGGTGACACTGGCAGATAAGGAATATTTGAGTTTTTATCGACGTCGATTGATTAAAGGTCTCAGCGCTATTTTTGCCCTGGTATTTGCAGTCAACTATCTGGCTCCAATGGTGCTTTCCAAATCCGACGCCCGCATCGTCTATTACGCATTTTTCTTCTTTCTCGCCACCTACACCATGCACCATGTGTTTTCCCAACAATTTGGCATTGGCATGGCATTTATGAAGGTGGCCCGATCACGGCGTTACGAATTCTTTCGCGGTTGCGCGACGGTTGCCGGTACGCTGATGTATATGTCAGTTTTCGGAAAAACCATTCTCAGAAAAGTAGAGATTGTGGGTCTAAGCGGAAATGAGCTGGCGGTTATTATCACCGGTATCTTTGTGGTACTGACGACGGTTCAGGGCATTCTTATCTGCCGACAATCGAACAGCAAGCTTGGCAAAAAATACATGCACAGCAATCTGTGGATGATCGCGTCCGCCTATCTTTTTCTCGTTCTGGATTATGATTTCTTTGTCATTGCGATACCGCGATTTATCCATGACATTACCGCGTTTATTATTTACAGCGTGCACGACCAAAACAGAAACTACGACAAGAAGCACAACTACGTGTATCGCTTTCTGTCTTTTCTACCATTGACGCCACTGCTGCTCTGCCCGGTGTTGGCCATTTTCCTGGCAGCCTTTATGGAGTGCGGCACTTATTTGCTCGATACCGTTCTGGGTTTTTATCCTAAGGGCAATAGCAACTGTATGCTACAGGAATACTACGCACCAGATCGCAGCAATAGCCTGCCATTTAACATGCAGCTTGGCTTGCAGCTTATTTTTGTGACGTCATTATTCCACTACTATGTAGAGGGGTTTGTCTGGCACCGGGACTCGATTCACCGGCACTCGGTAAAGTTTGAAACTTGAGAACATCACAAATGACGATTTGCTGAACGCAATGCGTGAGAGGCATTTCGGGTTTCGGTAGCGCTATGGGTTTGGGCAGCGCTATGGGTTTGGGCAGCGCTATGGGTTTGGATAGTACTATGAAGCTGGATAGTACTATGGGTTTGGATGGCATTACGGGTTTGGAAAAAAGACACCCCACAAAACCGAGACCCAGACGAACGCTGTCAGGGTGATCGCCACCAGAACCGCCGCGGAACCCAAATCCTTCGCGGCGCCACTGAGGTAATGAGATTCCGGCCCAATACGATCTACCGCGGCTTCAATCGCGCTGTTGATCAATTCGACAATGATCACCAGCGCCAGTACGCCAATCAGGGCAAGGCGTTCAATGACTGAAACATTCAGCCACAAAGCCAACGGTATCAGTATCGTACAAAACAGTATTTCCTGACGAAATGCCGCCTCGTGTGCCCAGGCCGTCTGAAACCCCTTAACCGAATAGCCAAAGGCATTGATGATTCGGCGCAGGCCTGTTTTGCCCTTTAATTCAGTGGCATCCACAATATTCCCCGACAATATAAATGTTACGCGCAAGGCCATACCGCATCCCTACGCGCTTGATGCTGCCTGTCGTTGTAAAGGGTTTGTGTGACATTTATGTGACAGACGGGGAAAGAACTGCCTGGCGGGACGGTGAAAAAAATACAGTGAAGAATCGCAGCCATCAAACCATGGCATGGTGACAGCTGCGAACGTTAAATTAATGATGCGGCATGGGTAGTTCCGGCAGAGTGTCTGCCGTCATCAACAATCCTTTCTGATAATACTCTGTGCTCAATTCGTGTTCACCCATATGCGCCAGCAGACGTGCCATTTCGGCACAGGCTTCCGGGCTGCCCTGTATTTTCAGGCTGTTGTCAAAGTAATCACGCGCCTTGCCCCACAGTTTATTGCGCATCGACAATCGCCCCAAGGTTAACATCAGTGCGCTGTTGCCCGGCCGCTCTTTTAACCAGCCTTCCGCTTTTAATAATTGACGGCTGGCATCGGCATTCTTCAGCAGGCCGTAGCGCAACACCAACTGATTATCCCAGTCGGACTGCAAGGCTTTGCGCAAAATCGCTTCGGCATCCGACCCTTCGCCCTCTCTCTCGAGGATGTCGACGTATTCCAGTAACAGACTCGGCTTGCCTTTCAAATGCTTGGGCGTTTTCTGCCAGGCGCTGTGCACAGCATCCCGAGGCATATCCGAATTGCCCGCTTTCTGAATCAGTTTGCGATACAACAACTCCGTCAGCTGATCCAGCTCTTCGGTGCTGAGCGTGCTCTGTTTGCGCAACTGCGGCAGAATTTTCTCCAGCGCTTCCCAATCGTTCAGCTGCACATACACCTGACGTAAAATATCCAATACCACGGGATGCTTGGGTGATAACTTTCGCGCCCGCTCCAGAGTCGCGGCACAGGATTCGTATTTTTTGGCTAACAGTTGAATCCTTGCCTGCGCCAGCGATACCGCCAAACCCGCAGTGGGATCCGCCTTTTCGGCTTTTGCCAACAGTTCGTTGGCTTGCTGCTGATCACCCAGCTCATAGGCGCTGCGTGCAGCCGCCAGATAATTCAGTACCGGCGCCTGTGCATTGCTCACAGACCGGTTCAGTCGACGTAACGCCGGACGCCAGTCCCCTTCAATAAAGCTCAGCAAACCCGACGAGGTTTGACGCTGTGCGCGTCGCTCTGACCCGATTAACAGACGATTGATGTGTGACCCGACGCCGCGGGCACCACCCACCAACAATCGATGAGCAAACCAGTAAAGTACCAGGAGAGCCACCAGACAGCCAAGGGCAAACCACACGCTCATTTCGATCGACGTGTCACCGACCACTATCAACAGATAACTGGGTTGATGTTCGGCCCATTGGTAAAACCAGGCACCGCCCAACAGACAGATGACAAACAGGAAAAAGTATTTCATGGCTGCGCCCCACCTCCGCTTTCTGAAGCCTCAGAATCAGAGGTGCCGGCAGCAGAGTTGTCAGATTTCGAACCAGGGCCAGAGTCCGAAGCAGAGCCATCCAGCTGCGGACGACCGGCGTTATCATCCAGCAGATGCAACTTATCGATATAATCCTGCAGCGCAGCCAAGGAGCCCGAAATAGAAGGCAGTGTTACCACCACGTCGGTTTCACTCAATTCCTGTAACTGATCGGCGATCATGAGCGCTTGAGATTGATTGGCAAAATACTGTCGCAACAAGTCTTCCGCCTGCTGCAAACTGTGCCGATAAATGGTGTTCTCTTCACGCAGCATAGCCAGTTGCGCCTGCTCCAGATTGAAACGGATATTCTGACGCAGGTAGCGCGCACCGTCCGGCGGCAACAGCGGCTCCAGAGGTTTGTCGTGATGACGAATACGCACCTGATGCTTCAGTTTGTCCATAGCATCCAGGAACTGATCTTTCAGTCTGGTCCAGAACGAAGAGTCTTTCAGTCCGCCTTGGGAAGAATCGTGAGGCACGACCGGCTCAGCGCCCTCATTAATGTCTTTAGCGATACGAGGCAGGTCCGGCAGCTGCTCAA
Organism: Pseudomaricurvus sp.; assembly: GCF_965662505.1. Lineage (NCBI taxonomy): Bacteria > Pseudomonadati > Pseudomonadota > Gammaproteobacteria > Cellvibrionales > Cellvibrionaceae > Pseudomaricurvus > Pseudomaricurvus sp. Next base: position 70,745 of record NZ_CBFIHX010000001.1, read on the forward strand.
TTTTGTCTGCCAGCGCCGCTAAACGCAGATACAAACCGCTGCGATCTACCGCCGGGGTCAGCTTCAAGGTAGCGATATCGCGACTGAGACGATCCCGCACACCAAACAAATCCGGACTGTCCAGCTCTGCCAAAATATCATCCGCCGATTCCAGCAAACCCAGTGCCCCCTGAGTACCGCGCTCCATCAGCATGCGTTGATTGGCCAGACGCATCAGGTATTCCGCTTCCGCCAACAACCAGTCATCACGGGTGGTGGTGGAAAGGCTTTTCAGCCGACGGCTGTGTTGCTCGACCTGCTGCTCAACGCTGTCCAGATGATTCGACCAATCGGTGAGCTGCTGCTTCTGATGCAAATCCAGCTTGCCAATCTCTTTCTGTGTTTCAAACCACATCTGCTCCTGCTTTTCCAATTGCTGGGCCAGTTGCTGCTGATGAACCTGCTGGGCTTCCAACTCATACCAACCCAAATAGGCCAGTGCCATACAGCAAAATGCCAGCAAAAGTAGCAGGAACAACATCCAGAGCGGGGCACGTCTTTTCGGCGCGGAGGAAGAGGGTGGCGGCGTACTCTTGGCCGCGGATTCCCCCCCGGACGACCGATCAGACGACGAGAGATCAGACATTGCAGACGATTCCACCGGAGTCGGGGTCGACGATGAGGCCTTGCCGGTTTCGGCTGAGGCTGTATCAGGCTGTTTGGACGCCTTATCAGATTGACCCGCTGATGATTCGTCTTTTTTATCCTTGGTCATAACGTGTTCCGTCGTTATTAATGAGTTATAAACGCTGGGTTTCCGTAAATCGCCAGCTCAACTGGGTACCCGCCAGCTCAAAAGAGTATCCAGCATGCAGGCATCCGATGCATTCTCGGCCACAACGATATCGGTAAATCCCGCGGCTCGGGCCTGCGATGCCACACGCTCACCCGGCACCAATAAGGTTAGTTGCTTCCAGTCATTTTGGCTGCTGCTCTCAATCACCGACTGCCAGTGACTTAATGTCTCTCCGCTGTGCACAGACACCAGATCGCCCGTTTGGCCCCACTGATGAGCGCTCAGTGTGTCCGCAACGCCCTCAGAGAGAAAGCGCCGCTCATAGAGTTCACAATAGTCTACAACCGCGCCACGTTCCCGCAGCGCTTCGGCCAGCAGGGTTCTGCCGCCACAACCGCGAAAGATCACCACCCGCTGATGGGTCAGATCCTGCAGCTCCGGCAACGCCAGTAAAGCCTCGGAATTCATCGTCCCGCCCGCCGCCGTCACCGGATAACCGGCCTGCTGTAGGCACTTTGCGGTCGCGCTGCCCACCGCGTAAAACTTCAACCCGATGGGCATCTGTGGCCAGTATTGCTCCAGCCAGTCCAACCCGTAATGGGCGGCGTTCTGACTGACAAAAATACCGTGCTGATAGAGGCTGGCGTCCATCACAATGTTTTTGATGGATTGATACGCCTTTGTCTGTGCTTCATCGATTGGGACAATGGCCATCAGCGGAGTACGCAGGGTGCTGGCGCCACACCCCTCCAGCAGCAGCTGCCAGTTTGCCGCCTGAGCCTCGGGACGGGTGATCAACACCCTCAGTCCTTTTAGCTGACGAGTGGGGTCAGGCGTCATCGGCACCGTTGTTTCCACCGTAGACGGCTTTCAGAATCTCACCGGCGCCCGCGTCCAGCAGGCGCTCGGCCAACTGAATACCCATCGCTTCCGCGTCTTTCACCGAACCACGAATTTCATCTTCCAGCATCAAGGAACCGTCCGGATTGCCTACCAGGCCTCGCAACCAGAGCTGGTCATCGCCTTGGTGCAGGGCAAAACAGCCGATGGGTACCTGACAACCCCCTTCAAGGCGGCGATTCATGGCGCGCTCGGCGGTGACGGTTTCAGCGGTGGAGGAGCAGTGCAGAGGTTGCAGCAGCTCCACAATACGATCGTCCTGCAAGCGGGTTTCAATACCCACAGCTCCCTGACCGCCGGCGGGCAAACAGAACTCCGGAGCAATGTAGTCGCGAATCCGGTCTTCCATCTTCAGACGCAGCAAACCGGCACTGGCCAGAATAATGGCGTCGTACTCACCATCGTCCATCTTTTTCAAGCGGGTGTTGACGTTGCCACGCAAGAATTTCACCGTCAGATCCGGGCGCTTGGCCAGCACCTGACACTGACGACGCAGGCTGGAAGTGCCCACCACGCTGCCGGCCGGCAGATCGGCCAGCGTCTCATGGTGGTTGGACACAAAGGCATCACGCGGGTCTTCACGGGGGCAGATTACCGCCAGGCCCAGACCCTCGGGGAATTCCATCGGCACGTCTTTCATGGAGTGCACGGCGATATCAGCCTCGTCATTGATCAACGCGTGTTCCAGCTCCTTCACAAACAACCCTTTGCCACCCACCTTGGCCAGCGGCACATCGAGAATCTTGTCGCCGCGGCTGACCATAGGCACCAGCTCGACGGTCAGATCCGGGTGGTGAGCTTCCAGCTCGGCCTTCACGTACTCCGCTTGCCACAGCGCCAGAGCGCTTTTGCGGGTG
>NZ_CBFIHX010000002.1:0-67499 GCF_965662505.1 Pseudomaricurvus sp.
GTTCGTTTCTGCGATCACTCAGAACAAGGCACAGGAGCATGTGGCGGACATGGTACTTCAGCTGGGTAAACGTTTTAATTTTCGGGTGGTTGCGGAAGGCATAGAAACTGAGGAGCAGCGTCAAATGCTATTACAAAAGGGGTGCGAATTGGGGCAAGGCTATCTTTTCGCCAAGCCGATGGGATTTGATGAGCTGCTGAAATGGTTGAGACAAAACTGATTGGCGCTGTTTTAGGGGAATGGTTGTGTCCCAAAGTCTGAATCGAAACCTTCAGCTCCGTATGCTTTTCATCGGGTTTTTAGTCCTTTGTTGCTCATTGCTGACGGGTTACTTTCTGTATAACAAGCTTTTTGAGGGCCGAATGCAGGGCATTTGGGATGCTCAGGAAAATAGGCGGGCCGAAGTTTCTGAATTGATCCTTCGTGAGGTTGGCGATCTGGAGACGCTGTTGCGCTTGATCGCGACGGATGATGGGGTTGTAGAGGGGCTTCAGGCTGAGCCTGTGCTTAATCAGGATCTTGTGGCCAGAACCTTTTCGCGTTTTGGCCAGACGGTCAAAAATTTTCTCCAAATTCGATGGATAGATGATTCGGGGATAGAACGTGTTCGAGTAGATTTTTCAGGCCAAGAGGCCTATGTGGTACCAGATTTTGAGAGGCAGAATAAGAGTGGGCGTTATTATTTTATTGAGTCTCAAAAAATTATGCCGCCTGATATATACATTTCTCCGATTGATTTGAATGTCGAAAATGGCAGCATTGTCACACCCTTTCAGCCCACTTTTCGATTAGCCCTTCAGACAGGGATTGCGGATTCACTGCCCAAGGGTGTGTTAATTGTTAATTATAATCTGGGTCCATTGTTGAAGCGGATTTCAGACAGGAATAACGATGTGACGGCGAGTCAGGTTCTTAATCCCGAGGGATACTGGTTGTTGCACCCGCAAAAAAGTAAAGAGTGGGGGTGGGTTCTAGGCAACAGAAACACTTCATTGTTAAAGCAGAACCCGGATCTCTGGTTCTCTATGCAACACTCTGATTCGATTGTAGGAGAGCACTTTGATGGAGCTCTGACTAGCTATCGTCGATTGTTACTGAGTGGAGATCCCAGGCAGGATGGCAAGTTTTTTTACGTGATGACGCAAACTCCGGAATCCGTTATCGAAGAATATCGATGGTTGTCTCTTCAGCTTGCGGCCATGGTTACGTTTTTACTGCTTATGGTTGGAGGTTATTGCGTTTGGTGGGATTACCGTACGCGGGTGAAAGTGGCCGGGTTGAATTTGAAATTGAGGGAAGAAAAAGATGAGTTAGCCAAGATAAACGCTGATCTTGACCGTTCGTTGGCAGAGCAACAAAGCCTGCAACATGATTTGGTGGAGAGTAAGCGGCTGGCTTCTTTGGGGATGACGGTGGCGGGCGTTGCGCATGAACTCAATACGCCAATTGGTGGGGCTCAGCTAGCGGTGTCGGGATTGCAAGAGAAGATCAATGACCTCAAGCAGGCTCTTAATGCGGGGCTTACTCGCAGTGCACTTGATGGGTATGTTGATTACTCTGAAGAGAGTGTGAAAATGTCGATGGCTAATCTTGAGCGGGCAAATGCTGTGGTTCACAGCTTCAAGCGCTTCTCGCTAGAAAGGACTCATGACGACATTGTTGAGTTTCCGTTGCTGCAGCTGGTGAAGGATCTCCAGCTTTCTTTGAAGCCTCGTTTGAAAAACAGCAATGTAACTCTGGTTGATCAAGTGAGTCCGCAGCTTAGGTTGAAAACCAATCCAGGTTTGTTGTCACAGGCACTTGAAAACCTGATTGTTAACGCGTTATCCCACGGGTATAAGGCGGGGCAGGCAGGCACAATATGGGTGAAGGCAAATTTAACCGATAATGGGTATGCCGAAATTCACGTTCAAGATGACGGTGAGGGGATAGCCCCAGACATTAAAGAGCGGGAGTTTGATCCTTTTGTGACCACCGCGCGCGGTAAAGGTCACACTGGGCTGGGGCTGCATCTGGTGCATCAGTGGGTGACAAAGCATCTGGGTGGCTCAATACGTTGTGTTGACACTGCCGGTGCGGGAGCCCTGTTTATCATTCGACTGCCTGTGACCTTGGCTGCGCCTGTGTCATCGTTAGAGCCGAGCTCGTGAGCGACAAGACGGGTGTTATCGTACAGCCGTTCCCGTCGCCTGAGCGTCCAGCTCATCAATCCAGAACAGTGTCCCACCCACGACAGCAATTGGCATGACAAAAATATTGGCCAGCGGGATCATTGTGCCCAGCATGACCAGTCCGCCGAGGCTAAAACTGGAATACTTGCGGCTCCAGAGACGGTTGCGGGTGTCAGAAAAAGTGAGTTGATTGTTGTCCGCGGGGTAGTCGACATACTGTATAGCCATACTCCAGGCACCCCAGAGAAAACCGATCACTGGCACGATGACGTTGATCAGCGGAATGAACGACAACACAAACATCAGTATCAAAATCCCAAGCCCGCGAAGGATAAAATACCAGAGCTTCACCATTTCACGTCCGAGTGTACGGGGGATCATATGGCCGAGGGATTCCGGTTCAGGCCCTTTGCCACGCACCAGAATTTCGGTCTTCTCCGCCAATATGCCGTAAAAGGGCGCAGCGATGATGTTGGTGATCATGCTGAAACTGTAGCCGTACACCACCAGCACCAGTGCGGCGAAGATTACCCATAAAATCCAGGCGAGAAAATCCAGCCAGCCCGGCAGACTGCCCAGTAGCCAGCTCATGGCAACGCCAAACTGTTCAATCAGCAGATAGGTGGCTGCGAAGAACAGCACCAGGTTGATCAGCAGTGGGACCAGAACAAACAACCTCAATTGCGGTGTGACAATCAATTGTGCAGCACGGGTCAGATACGTCATTCCATTGATTGGGTGATTGGTCATAACATCGAGACTCGTTTTTGAGTGTTGAGTAGTGGTCAGTGTTTGTTGTTATGGGAGGGAGTGGCAGGTATGGGGGATAGCTGCCGGTAAGCAAGACTTACCGGCAGGCGTTCATTACTGACCGCCGGCCTTTTTTAAGACCTCTGCGTATTCGTCGCCCAGACGGTGTTCACTGACGATCTGAAACAGGGTTTTACCTGCTTCGTTGGTCGCGTTAATGTCGCGGCCTCCTTCCTGGAAGAATTTCACGAAGGTTTCAAAATTGTCTACGTTCATACCGCGATAGGCTTTTTCCAGCATGTGAAAATCAGCGTTCATGTCGCCGTAGGGTTGAATCTCCAGGAAGGTTTTGATGCGCTCGTCATCGAACACTTCGCCGAGAACTTTTTGTTTGTCTTTTTTCAGTGACATGGGAGTTACCTTTCAATCGTAAGTCTACATTGTTCGTGTGCTGCTGTGCCTGACAGGCCTTACAGCATGGAATTCAGTTTTTTCGCCAGAATCTGATTCACCATTCCGGGGTTTGCCTGCCCCTTGGTGGCTTTCATGATAGGGCCCATAAATCCGCCCATCTTCTTCTTGCGTTTGTCCGGTTCAGACGACAACCAGTCTTCCAGCATGGCCTGATTGGCTGCGATCACATCGTCGACGATCTTTTCAAGTTCGCCAGTATCTGACATTTGTTTCAGGCCTTTGGCTTCGATAATGGTGTCGGCATCGCCTTCACCCAGCCACATGGCTTCGAAAACCTGCTTGGCGATTTTATTGGAAATGGTGTTGTCTTTGATGCGGGCAATCAGTCCGGCCAGCATGTCGGTATTGACAGGGCTGCTGGTGATGTCTTTTTCTTCCGCATTCAGGTGTGCAGACACTTCGCCCATCACCCAGTTCGCCGCCAATTTAGCATCGCCACACTTTTCAGCTGTGCTTTCGAAAAAGTGTGCCGTGGCAGAGTCTGCAGCGAGAATGCCGGCGTCGTAGTCGGATAGTTTGTGCTGATCCACAAAACGCTGCTGACGTGCGTCGGGCAGTTCTGGCAGGGATTGACGAGCCGCATCTATAAAGTCGTCGTCGATTTCGATGGGCAGCAGATCCGGGCAGGGGAAGTAGCGGTAATCGTTGGCTTCTTCTTTACTGCGCATGGAACGCGCGACCTTGGTGTCACCGTTGTACAGGCGGGTCTCCTGAATGACAGTGCCGCCATCTTCAATCAGATCGATCTGACGTTCGACTTCCAGCGCGATACAGTCTTCCATGAACTTAAACGAGTTCAGGTTTTTGGTTTCGGTTCGGGTGCCTAACTCTTCGGTACCTTTCGGGCGCACAGAAATGTTGACGTCGAAACGCATCGACCCCTGAGACATCTGACCGTCACAGATGCCGATGGAAGTCACAATCGAGTGCAATTTTCGGGCAAAGGCCACGGCTTCTTCGGCGTTGCGCATGTCGGGTTCGGAGACGATTTCAATCAGCGGTGTGCCGGCGCGATTCAGATCGATGCCTGACATGCCGTGCCCCATTCCGCCAAAATCACCTTCGTGAAGCGATTTGCCGGCATCTTCTTCCAGGTGTGCATGGTGTATGCGGATTGACTTGGTGCTGCCGTCTTCCAGTTGAATTTCCACATGGCCGGGGCCAACAATCGGGCTTTCCAGCTGGGTGGTCTGGTAGCCTTTGGGCAGATCCGGGTAGAAGTAGTTTTTGCGTTCAAATACGGAACGCTTGCCGATCTCGGCGTCAATCGCCAGACCGAACATAACGGCGTAGCGAAACGCCTGCTCGTTGGGGACGGGCAGTGTGCCGGGCATGGCCAGGTCAATGGCGCAGGCCTGTGTGTTGGGCTCCGCGCCGAAAGCGGTGCTGGCGCCGGAGAAAATCTTGGTCGTCGTGGCCAGTTGCACGTGCACTTCCAGGCCAATAACTGTTTCCCATTCCATAATGTGATGCTCTTATGTGTAATCGTCAGCGGCAGGGTTCGTCACAATGGGACGCACCCTGAGGCCGAATTCAATCAATATCCGGTGCGGTTTGTTGGTGGTGATCCGTTACCTGCTGGAACTGGTGGGCGGCGTTTAACAGCTTGCCCTCAGCAAAGAAATTGCCGATCAATTGCAGTCCCACAGGTTTGTTGTCGACCAGGCCGCAGGGAATTGATACGCCGGGCAAGCCCGCCAGGTTAGTGGCGATGGTGTAGATGTCTTCCAGGTACATGGCGACGGGATCGCTGCTCTTGGCGCCGAATTCAAACGCCGGAGACGTTGCAGTGGGCCCCAGAATCACATCCACATCATTAAAGGCGTCCACAAAATCCTGTTTGATCAGGCGGCGAACCTGTTGGGCCTTGCGATAGTAAGCGTCGTAATAACCCGCAGACAGCGCGTAGGAACCTACCAGGATGCGTCGTTTCACTTCCTCACCAAAACCTTCACCGCGGGAGCGCTTATAGAGGTCGTTCAGGTCTTTTGGATCTTCACAGCGATAGCCGTAGCGAACGCCGTCGAAGCGAGACAGGTTGGCGGAGCATTCCGCCGGAGCGATGACGTAGTAGGCCGGCACAGAAAGATCCGTGTGTGGCAGGCTGATTTCCTTGATTTCGGCACCCAGCTTTTCAAACTCCTTGATGGCCGCCTGAACGCGTTCGCCGGTTTGCGGATCGAGACCTTCGCCAAAGTACTCTTTGGGTACGCCGATGCGCAGGCCTTGCAGGCTGTCATTCAGGTTGGCGGTGTAATCTTCCAGAGGCTGATCCACACAAGTGGAATCCTTGGCGTCAAAGCTGGCCATGGTGTTCAGCATGATGGCGGCGTCTTCGGCGGTGCGGGTCAGAGGACCGCCCTGATCCAGACTGGAGGCAAAGGCGATCATGCCCCAGCGGGAAACCCGGCCATAGGTGGGCTTCAGGCCTGTCAGGCCACACAGACTGGCTGGCTGGCGGATGGAGCCGCCGGTATCCGTGGCGGTGGACGCTGGAGCCAGATGCGCGGCGACCGCCGCTGCAGATCCGCCAGAGGAACCGCCGGGCACACAATTGGTGTTCCAGGGGTTTTTCACCGGCCCGTAAAAGCTGCTTTCGTTGGAGGAGCCCATGGCGAACTCGTCCATGTTGACCTTACCCAGCATCACGGCACCGGCGTTGCGGTAGTTTTCGACCACAGTGGCGTCGTAGGGCGGGATAAAGTTATCCAGCATTTTGGAGCCACAGCTGGTGCGAATGCCATTGGTGCAGAAGATGTCTTTGTGGGCAATGGGGACGCCACACAGCGCCGGGGCATCGCCCAGAGCCAAGCGCTCATCGGCGGCCTTGGCCTGTGCCATGGCGATGTCTTCAGTGACGGTAATAAAGCTGTTGTAGCGGCTGTCCAGACGGGCGATGCGATCCAGATAATGGCGCGTCAGCTCGACACTGGAAAAATCCTTGTTGCGCAAGCCCTTGATCAGCTCGGCAATGGTCAAATTGTGCATGGGGGTGTCCTGGGTGTTTTAAGTCGTTTGGCCTGAGAGTTATCGGTAGCAGAGTGTTAATCGATAACTTTGGGCACCAGATACAGTCCTTGCTCTGCCGCAGGGGCCAAAGCCTGAAAATCTTCCCGTCGGTTGCTTTCGGTTACCACGTCGGCTCTCAGGCGCTGGGTGGCGTCCAGGGGGTGAGCCATGGGGGCAATGCCGTCGGTGTCGGCGGCCTGAAGCTGGTCAACCAGGGTCAGTACGTCCGTTATGCTTTTGGCGACCTCATCGACAGTTGAATCTGCAATCTCGATGCGCGCCAGTTCAGCCAGCTTTGCAATGTCTGAACGATCCACTTGTATCTCCGAAAATTAAGGGCTTGTACCCGGCCAGAGAGTAGGCATTTTAGAGCCTGTTCTCCTCATGAAAGGGGTATTCAGCGGGCTTTTGTGAATAAGGGCGCTAAAGTTACCATATTTGCGCCTTGCTCTAAATCCCTGCCGTTGATAGAGTTCGTTCATTTAAGGGTCTCTGTCGCGTTTTTCCCATAATATGTTCCATCTGCCGCCGTCATTCGGGCCGTTTTGCGCTCTGTTGGTTGATAGGCGGTACGTATAAGGGGGAACTAACGCGATGTACCGGAGTCTATTACCGCTGATTTCTAACGTGTGAGTACGTGCTATTCCTGCTAACGTTATGAGGTGAGTATGCGCTGCGTTCTTGTGAGTTTGAGAGCAGTGGCGCTGGCAGACGCCGGGCGTATGCAGAGTCTCTGTGAACCCTCCATTAGAAAGACCACTAAATAAGGTTTAACCAAGTACATGTTAAAACGCCTGCGCGGAGTTTTCTCCAACGACCTTTCCATCGATCTGGGAACAGCCAATACTCTAATTTACGTCCGCGAACGTGGGATCGTGCTTGATGAGCCTTCTGTTGTGGCGATTCGCCAGCACAACGGCCAAAAAATCGTTGAGGCCGTCGGGGTCGAAGCCAAGCGCATGCTGGGGCGTACGCCCGGTAATATCACCGCTATTCGTCCATTGAAAGATGGCGTGATTGCCGACTTTCAGGTCACTGAGAAGATGCTGCAGCACTTTATTAAGAAAGTGCACGAAAACAGCTGGTTTCAGCCGAGCCCGCGCGTACTGGTCTGTGTGCCGTGCCTGTCTACTGAAGTTGAAAAGCGCGCCATTCGTGAGTCAGCTCTGGGCGCCGGTGCCCGTGAAGTGCGCCTGATCGAAGAACCAATGGCCGCCGCTATAGGTGCTGGTCTGAGAGTGGAAGAGGCAACAGGCTCCATGGTGGTGGATATCGGTGGTGGTACCACTGAAATTGCCATTATTTCCCTGAATGGTGTGGTCTACTCCGATTCTGTCCGCATTGGTGGTGATCGCTTTGATGAGGCGATTGTGAACTACGTGCGTCGCAATTACGGCAGTGTGATCGGCGATGCCACGGCAGAGCGCATCAAACAGGAAATTGGCTGTGCTTACGCCGGCAGTGAATTGCGTGAAATCGATGTGCGCGGCCGCAACCTGGCTGAGGGTGTACCGCGCAGCTTTACCCTAAACAGCGATGAGATTCTGGAAGCTCTGCAGGAAACACTGGCGGGTATCGTCCAGTCTGTGAAAAGCGCTCTGGAGCAGTCTCCGCCGGAATTGGCGTCTGATATCGCCGAAAGTGGTATTGTGTTGACTGGCGGCGGAGCCTTGTTGCGCGATATCGATCGTCTGCTGACCGAAGAAACCGGACTGCCGGTTATTGTGGCGGAAGATCCTCTTACTTGTGTGGCTCGCGGTGGTGGCCGTGCAATGGAGTTGATGGACAGCCGCAGCATCGACCTGCTGTCCAGCTGATCTAATTTCACTCATTCAATCAGTAATCTGCAGGTGAATCATAACCTGCAGCGACTGAGCAGGAGCGAGCACCATCAAACCACTGTTTTCTCAAGGTCCCTCAGCGGCTTCCCGAGTGACGGGGCTGGGGGCGATTGCCCTGATTCTAATCCTACTTAATGTTTACACCGACCTGCTCGACCCCCTAAGGGCCAGGCTGGGCTCGGTCGTGGCACCCCTCTACTGGGTGGTGGATGCTCCCGGATCTGTTCTGGAATGGGGGCAGGAGACCTTTCTTACTCGCGATCAGCTCCAGCAGGAAAACCAGGAATTAAAAGCCGAGTTACTGATTCACAAGCGCCGATTGCAGCGTATGGCTGCCTTGGCGGCTGAAAATGTGCGTCTTCGTCAACTGTTGAACTCCGCTGAAACGGTTAAGGATAGGGTTTTGGTGGCGGAGTTGATTGGCGTTTCTCCCGATCCGCTGACCCATCGGGTGATCGTCAATAAAGGCCGAAGGGATGGAGTGTACTTGGGACAGCCGCTGCTGGATGCCAACGGTCTGATGGGGCAAGTGGTTGAAGTTAACGAATTCTCCTCGCAGATCCTGTTGATTACCGATGCCATTCACGCATTGCCCGTACAGATTAACCGCAATGGTGTACGCGCTGTGGCAGAGGGGACCGGTGACCTGTATCGCCTCAAGTTGCGCCATCTGGCCAATACGGTGGACGTCCGCGAAGGGGATTTGCTGGTCAGCTCCGGGTTGGGGCAACGCTTCCCGGTGGGCTACCCGGTGGCGACGATCACCTCGGTGATTCACGATCCTGGCGAGCCCTTCGCTCAGGTTGAAGCGCGTCCTGAGGCTCAGCTCAACCGCAGCCGTCATGTGTTGTTGGTATTCAGTGGTGAGAGTCGGAGAGTGGAAGCCGATGCTCAGTCGCTCAATCCGACCACGGATAAGACCAAGGTGACGCCCTCCGAAGGTGATGAGGCTCCCTAAATGGTAAAAGGCCACAACCGTTTCATAATCTGGCTCTCTTTTCTGATCGCCCTGCTGTTGATGATTTTTCCTCTCGGTCGTGAAAGCGGCTGGTTGCGGCCTGAATTTGTCCCCATGCTGGTGATCTACTGGGTATTGGTGATGCCACAGCAGAGCAGTTTGTTGTTTATCTGGCTGCTGGGCTGCTGTCAGGACTTGCTGGAGGGCGTGATGTTAGGGCAACACGCCATGGCGCTGATGGTTGTTGCCTATGTCTGCCTGTTGTCTTATCAGCGTATGCGCAATTACACTTTGTGGCATCAGACGTTCTTTGTTTTTGTGCTGGTGGGGCTGTATCAATTGGTCGACAATTGGGTTCACAGCTTACAGGGGCACGCAGCTCATAACCTGGTGTTTTTGATGCCGGCGCTCACCAGTGCCCTGCTGTGGCCACTGCTTTGGTTATATCTGGAGCACATCAGAATACGTTACAGAGTCAGCTGAGCGTTTGTGGTGTTCGTTTTGGCCATAGATATCCACAGATATTAACGACTGCCGACTTGCCCCTAGAGAACAGGATGTAATACTGAATACATGGTTGATCTGTACCTCGCCTCCCAGTCACCCCGCAGACGTGAATTACTCTCGCAAATCGGTGTCCAATACCAGGTCCTTTCCGTGAATGTGCCCGAGCAACAGGCATCTCACGAATCACCTGAAGGCTACGTTCAACGTTTAGCGCATGAAAAATCACTTGCCGGATGGCAGTATTTAACAGGCTTGCCAGAGACTGACTCGCTGCCGGTGCGGCCAGTCATTGGTGCAGACACCTTGATTGAGCTGGATGGCCAGGTCTTGGAAAAGCCCGAGGATGAAGCTGACGCGCTGGCGATGATGGCCGCGTTGTCGGGTCGGGCGCATCGGGTGCTGTCAGCGGTGGCGCTGACAAGCGAGCAGGGCACGATAGGAAGACTATCCTCTACAGAGGTTGTGTTTCATTCGGTCAGTCCTGACGAAGCCCTGCGCTATTGGCGCACGGGAGAGCCGACAGGCAAGGCGGGGGGCTATGCGATACAAGGGCTGGGTGCAGTTTTTGTAAAAAGCCTGTCCGGTAGCTACAGCGGCGTAGTGGGCCTGCCTCTTAGCGAAACCAGAGAATTATTAGAAGAATACGGTGTGGCTGTTTTGTAGCGCGCGATGTAAAAGGAATGGATTGATGAGTGAAGAGCTATTGGTGAATGCCTCGCCTACCGAGACGCGAACAGCGCTGGTGGAAAATGGCATGTTGCAGGAAGTTTACATCGAACGAACTCAGCGCAAAGGCTACGTTGGCAACATTTTTAAGGGCAAGGTCGTTCGGGTTCTGCCGGGGATGCAAGCGGCGTTTGTGGATATCGGCCTGGAGCGTGCCGGTTTTATCCACGCGGCGGATATCGCCCCGCTGGGCGCCGACGGGATGGAAGATCGCAACGCTGAAGTGGACGATATCCGCAACATCGTGCGCGAAGGCCAGTCTCTGGTGGTTCAGATCCTGAAGGATCCGATTGGCACCAAAGGGGCGCGTCTGACGACGCATCTGTCTGTTTCGGGTCGCTATTTGGTGTATATGCCGCAAACTCGCCACATTGGAATCTCCACCCGAATTGAGGATGAGTCCGAGCGCGCTCGCTTAAAGTCTCTGGTCGAAGACACCATGGCAGAATGGGCAGAGCAGCCCCTGGGTGCCGCCGCCGATGGCGGTTTTATCATTCGCACGGTGGCAGAAGGCGTTCAGGGGGATGAGCTGTGTGCGGATATTCCTTTTCTGTACCGTCTTTGGCAAGAGCTGGAAGAGAAGATCAAAACAGTCCCGGTAAAATCTGCCATTCACGAAGACCTGCCGTTATTTATGCGCACTCTGCGAGATCTGGTGAAGCCGAGGATTGAAAAGGTGCGTGTCGATTCGCGGGAAGTGCACGCCCAAATGGTCGGCTTTGCCGAGAAATACGCTCCCGAGATTGCCCGTCGCATTGAACACTATCCGGGTGAACGCCCTCTGTTTGAGCTCTACGGCGTTGAGGATGAGATTCAGAAGGCGCTGGAAACCAAGGTTCAGCTGAAATCCGGTGGCTATCTGATTATTGAGCAGACAGAAGCCATGACCACAGTGGATGTGAACACGGGCGCGTTTGTGGGGCATCGTAATCTGGAAGAGACGATCTTCAAAACCAATCTGGAAGCGGCTACGGCCATTGCCCGTCAGCTGCGGCTGCGCAATCTGGGTGGCATTATCATTCTCGATTTTATCGACATGAAAGATACCGAACACCAGAGACAGGTATTGCGCACGCTGGAAAAAATGAGCGAACGGGATCATGCCAAAACTTCGATTACCGGCGTGTCGGAATTGGGGCTGGTGGAAATGACCCGCAAGCGCACCCGGGAATCGCTGGGGCAGATTATGTGTGAGCCCTGTACGACCTGTCAGGGGCGGGGCACCTTAAAATCTGCCGAAACCGTTTGTTATGAAATCTTTCGTGAAATTCTGCGTGAAGCCCGTGCCTACAACAACGAAAAATTTCTGGTGTTGGCTTCCCAAATGGTGATCGAGAGGCTGCTTGACGAAGAATCTTCCAACGTGGCTGACCTGGAAGAATTTATCAGCTGTACCATCCAGTTTCAGGTCGAAAGCATCTACAGCCAAGAGCAGTACGACATTATTTTGGTGTAATCCATGAGCAAAAAGCACTCTCGCAGGATCGCGGGAAAGCTGATCGGATTTGTCGCGGTTTTGCTGATCGTGACGGCTGTGGTGGTTCAGCTGGGGCGAATGTTCGCTCCGCTGGTCTCTGAAAATCGCACGCGCCTCGAAAACTACCTGACAGAGCAGTTGGGTGCTCGTGTTCAGATTGGCAACATTCAGGCCCGTTGGGACAGCCTGCGCCCGGAACTGTCTGTAGATCAGGTTTTGGTCACTACCGCAGACGGCGAGCAAGTGCTTACGGTGAAACACGCCTCTGCCCAGTTGGGTCTGTTGCTCTCCTTGCGGGATTGGGATCTGCGTTTCTGGGAGGTTGAACTTGCGGAAGTGCAGGTGGTGTTTGACCAAACACCAGCAGGACACTGGCAGCTGTCAGGGGTTAATACACCCAAGAGCCGCTCTTCCTCACTGGATCCGGTCGATGCGATGCTGATCGGACGGCATATCCTGTTTGACGATATTCACACGACGTTTAATTTTCACAGCGGCCGCCAGCAAGAGGTTGGGTTTACTCAGCTGCGGCTGGAAAATGACCGTCACTTCCACCGTTTGACCGCCGATGTGGATTTACCGAATCAGCCCGATACGGTACAACTGGTGTATGAAGGCCTCGGTGATCCACGAGACGCCAGTGAGTTCCACGGCGATGGTTACCTCAAACTGGACAATTACCCTCTCCCCAGCGCGGTGGCGTTTGTCTCTGAAGACGCTGCAGCTCGGGCGGGCATCCAGGATGGTTTGGTATCATCGGAAATATGGCTGAAAACCCGGCCGGAGCAGCCGGTCACTCTGCAGGGCAGCGTCAATTTTCATCGCACTACTGAAGTCAATCCCGCCATTCCTGTGCGTATCGGTGGAGAAATCACTGGGCAGTATTCGTCTCCAAAAGACTGGAAGCTGAACCTTCAGGGCTTACAAGCCTTTTGGCGAGATCAACAAAGCCAATCCCTCAGCGCGAGTCTGGCAAGTCACCCTGATCCGGAGCGTTGGGAGGTGCAGATCCCACAGTTGGAATTGGCCGAACTGTCCCGGGAATTGGATCGGTTCAGTCGCTTTCCAGAGCACGATATCCCGGAAGCGGTAATCAGGCTGGTGGGTGAGTTCGGTGCTACGGGTACGGTCAGCAATATTCACGTTGCTATTCCCAAAACGTCACCGATGGATTTTGTGTTGAGGGCAAATTTACAGCAGGTCTCGGTCAATGACTGGAAGGGCGCACCGGAAATTCGGCAGCTGGACGGCTATCTGGAGGCGTCATCCCTAAGCGGTTTTGTGGAAATTGACAGTCAGGAAGGGCTATTAATGCACTTTCCTCAGGTGTATCACAACGCCTTTGAATTTGAGCGGGCACAGGGCGTGGTGGGTTGGACGGTACGACCTGAAGACAATCAGGCGCAGGTCTACAGCAATGTTCTGAACATGCAGGGGCAGCTGGGTGAAGCCAGCGGGTATTTTTATCTGGACGCCCCGCTGGAGCGCAACTCACGTCCTACAGAACTCATGTTGCAGATCGGTTTGCAGAATGGTCACGCAATCGACCATAAGAAACTGGTGCCGAAGGTGGTTCCGGATTCGCTGCTGGCCTGGCTGGACAGTTCTATTGTGCAAGGTGCAGTACCCTCGGGTGGCTTCCTGATGGAAGGCTATTTTGGTGGAGGAGCCTCCGACACCCGCTCCGTACAGGTCGCTTTGAATGTCGCAGACGGTGAGTTGAGCTTTGATCCCCGCTGGCCAGTGCTGCAAACGTTTTCCGGTTTTTTGGAAATCGACGATACTCGCGTGCAGGGCTGGGTGGATGAAGGGCAGTTCCTGAGTTCTGCGCTTCAGCCTACCTATCTGGAGGTGGGAGCCAACCCCCAAGGTGAAGGCTCGCTGTTGCAAATTAACGGTGCGTTGTCGGGCGATGCCAGCGCCGGCTTGCAGGTACTGACGCAAACCCCTATCCGTGATGCTCTGGGTGGTGCTCTGGACGAATGGTCGCTAAAAGGTGACATGAAGGCTGAAGTGCAGTTGCGCATCCCCCTAAAGGCGGGCGAGACCGGCAGTCGCCAGCAAGTGGATGTATCTCTGCGGAATGCCGATTTGATGATGCAAAGTCTCGGACTGGATTTTGACCGGCTGGGCGGTGACCTGATGTATTCGGATACGCGCGGGCTGTATGCAGAAACCCTGTCTGCCCGACTCTGGGATCAGTCTCTGGCTCTGCGCATTGCTTCTACGCCTGCGTCTCCATCTACACCTATGAATACGGATATTCACTTTAAAGGCCCGCTGGACTTTGCTCGCCTGGCGTCCTGGTCCCGAAGACCGGAGCTTATGTTTATTGAAGGTGTAGTGCCTGTCAGTGGTGAGGTTTCTGTAGCATCGGGTGAAATTCCGGTGCGGATTCAGGCGAGTTCAGACTTGTCCGGGGCAAGCATTGATCTGCCGGCCCCTTACGGCAAAGCCGTCTCGGAAAAACGTTCTCTCAAGCTAGACATTCCTGTTGCCCGCAATCACACCAGCTATAGGGTCAACTACGATAATCTGGTCTCGGTGAATATTCAGACGGCCAAAGATCAGCCTGTGGAGGGCCTCATCGCTTTGGGGCAGCCCAGTCAATTACATGTCAATGATGGTCTCTGGCTGGATGGGGCGATCGATCGTCTGGATGCGGAGCAGTGGTGGCCTGTGGTTCAGCGTTATCAGACTTTTGCAGAGCAGTTTTCCTCTGGCGTTGGGGCTGGGGAATTGTCGGCGGGAGAGGCGTCGACGGTACAGGTATCGACGGTTCAGACTGTAGCCAGTTCTAATTTAAACCTTCAGTTATTTATTGAGGAATTCAGTTGGGGTGAGGTCGAGCTGAAAGCCGTTCAGGTCGGGGGAGGGCAACGCAAGCAGGGTTGGCGCATCCGGCTGGATGATGATCGGGTCAAAGGTGCTTTTTTCCTGGCAGATGATGGCAGGCCGCTGAATGTCGAGCTGGATTATATCCGTTGGCCAGCGCTTGAATCAGGCAGTGCAGAGGGTGCGGATCCAGCCGCTGAAGAAAACGGCTTCAGTCAGAAGTTGAGTTCGGTACAGCCTCAGGATATTCCCGCTGTGGATTTCTCAGTAGGGGAGCTCTCTCTGGGCGATAAACACTATGGTCGCTGGAGTTTTCAGGCGCGACCCGATCAGTCAGGCCTGGTGATCTCTAATTTGCTGGGCAGTGTCAATGGTGTTCATGTGTCGGCCAGAGAGCCAAAGTCTGATAGCACTAATCAAAAAGAACAGACAAACCAAAACAGCAACACTGCGCAAGAGCAAGGTGCTTCTCTTATTTGGAGAAAAGGTCGAGGCAAAGAGCGCACGCGATTTTATGGCAAGTTGTCGGGTGGTAATCTGGCGAATATCTCGGACGCCTGGGAGCTTCCCAGAATGATGGACAGCAAGTCCGTGGAGCTGGATGTTAACTTGTTGTGGCCTGGCAATCCGGCTGAGGTTTCCGTGGCGGATCTGCAGGGCAAAATGAAGGTGAGTGTACAGGATGGCCGTTTTTATCGTTCAACCGGCCAGGCCAGTAACGCCTTGTTACGATTGGTGGGGTTGTTTAATTTCGACAGCTGGATTCGCCGTTTGCAGTTGGACTTTTCGGATGTATTTAAAGGCGGAACCCCCTTTGAGAGTGTGGCTGGCGAGATCCAGTTTGAGAAAGGTATCGTGTACCTGACTCAGCCTATGGAGGTGAGAAATACGTCGTCCGTGTTGAAAATGGGAGGTAAGATCAACTTGCCTGAAGAAACCCTGGATACCTCCTTGGTGGCGACGCTTCCCGTGGGAGGTAATGCCACCCTGATCGCGGCGTTTGCAGGCGGCCTGCCTGCCGCCGCCGGGGTGTATGCAATCAGTAAAATTTTCAAGAAGCAGATGGAGCGGGTCGCCAGCGTCAGTTATAGCATCAAAGGGTCGTGGAGTGATCCGGCCATTGAGTTTGATAAGCTGTTTGACAACAAGGCGGCTCAACAAGCCGCCGATGACAGTCGTGAAGCCGCCAGTGAAGGCAAAAAAAGAAGACGTAAAGCGAACGAACGGTGAGTGAGGTTCGGTCCGGCTGGGCTCAGGCTTCGATGATATCGCGAATGTAGCGGAACAATTTACGGGCTGAGGTTGGTGCTTTCTGTTGGCTCTGCTCTTTTTGGCTGTTGCGAATCAATTGACGCAGGTATTGCACCTCGCAGTGTGGGTACTCTGCCACAAACGTTTGCAGTGCTTCATTGCCGTCTTCCAGTAAGCGATCTCGCCTATGTTCGGTTTGGTGCTGAATTTTGGTGTGTTCCTGACCAATTGAGATTACCCGCTCGTAGGCGGTTTTAATCTCTTCAATATTTTCGGCTTTGCGCATCAATTTGCCAATAAATTGCAGCTGGCGTCTGCGCCCCTCGCGGTGCTTCATGCCCCGTGCCTGGTGTATGGCATCGGCCAGTTCGCCTTCAATGGGAATGCGGGCAATGAATTTATCGCTGAGTTCAACAATCTTTGTTCCCAAATCCTGCAGAGCGGCCATTTCCTTCTTAATGTCAGTTTTTGAAGGAATGTACTCTTCTTCATCGTCGCGGTCGGGAAAATCGTCAAATTGAGACATCGGGAATATCCGTTGAAAAATGTGTTAGGTCTAAAAACGTGTTGAGTTTAAAAACGTATTAAGCGTAAAAATAGGTGGCCAGACCAAGGAAGGCAAAGAAGCCCACGACGTCGGTCACGGTGGTCAGCGCCACGCTGCCAGCCAGCGCCGGGTCAATATTCATGCTGCGCAAGGTGATGGGCAGCAGTGCACCCGCGACCGAGGCGGTAATCAGGTTGATGACCATGGCTGCGGCGATGATCGCGGCGATGGTCATATCGTCAAACCACAAACCGGCTATCACAGCCATAAGCCCCGCCCAGAGCAGTCCGTTCAGCAAGCCGACGAAAAACTCTCGCGAGAGCAGCCAATTAATATTGTTGCGGCCAATTTTGCCCAGTGCCATCCCTCGGATCATAACGGTCAGAGTTTGGCTGCCAGCTACGCCGCCCATGCTGGCGACAATGGGCATCAGCACGGCCAGTGCCACCACCTTGTCGATGGTATCCTGAAAAATATTGATCACGGCCGAGGCAATAATCGCGGTGAGCAGGTTGATACCCAGCCAGATGGCGCGTCTTGGCGCGGTTCTGGAGACGGGGGCAAAGGTATCTTCTTCTTCATCCAGACCGGCCATCCCCATAAAGGAGTGGTCAGCGCCTTCGCGGATCACGTCGACCACGTCATCAATGGTGATTCGCCCGACGACAATGCCGTTGTCATCGATCACCGGCGCCGAAACCCAGTTGTGGCGTTCAAACAGACTGGCTACCTCGTTCTCGGGCATGTGCGCCGGAATGGGCTCAAAGTCGGTACGCATCAACTCCCGCACGGTACTGGTGGGCGATGAAGTCAACAGGCGCGACAGCGGCAGCAGGCCAACGTACTGCCCTTTACTGTTCACTACGATCAGGCTGTCGGTGGAGTCCGGAAGTTCGTCGTGGCGGCGCAGATAGCGAAACACGACGTCCAGTGTCACCCTGGGGCGAACGGTCACCGTATCGGTATCCATCAGGCCGCCGGCGGTGTCCTCGTCGTAGGAGAGCACCTGCTCTACCCGCTGGCGATCCTGAGCGTCCATCGCGGCGAGTACTTCCTGAATCACGCGGTCTGGCAGGCGTTGCAGAACATCGGCCAAATCGTCCGTGTCCATGCCTTCGGTGATGGCGACTACCTCTTCGGTGCCCATCCCGCGCAGGAATTGAGCCTGTACTTCTTCCGAGAGTTCCTGCAGAACTTCACCTTCCAGATCGCTATCGACCAGGCGCCAAAGCACGCGGCGGGATGGGGGCGGGGAAGATTCCAGCAGGTGAGCTATTTCGACCGGTTGCAGGCCGTTGAGCATGCGCCGTACCTGTTGAAAGGTACCGCTTTCCAATGCCTCATTGATTTCACCGAGTTGTGCCTGAGTTAATGCGAGCAATTCATCGGTGTTTTGAGACATAGGCGTTCACACGTATCCGTATTGAGTGAGGTTAACGGCGTGTATTCTAATGGGGCTTGGCGGCATAAGCCAGTGGAAGGCCAGACTTACGCCGTTTCGTCGAGGTCTGGTTGGCTGAGTTGTAGTTGCTTATTCGTCTTCGTCAAAGCGATTGTTGATGAGTTCGATGATGGCTTGCATGGCCTCTTGCTGATCCTGCCCCTCGGCTTGCAAGGTGATTTCGGTGCCCTGATTCGCGGCAAGTAACATCAGTGACATGACGCTCTTGGCATCGACGAGTTTTCCGTTCAGGCCCACTTTGATCTGGCTGGAATAGCGGGAGGCTGTGCTGGCAAATAAGGCCGCTGCGCGGGCATGGAGCCCCAATTTATTAATGATGGTGACGGTATCAGTCAGCATAATGTTCTCTATGGATTATGTTTTTTGTAATTGTTCCAGTTCCCGGTGCCTCAGTTGCGTGTTGGGGTGCTCATTTTTGAAGGCCTCATAGAGGCGCTCGCACAAATACACTGAGCGGTGGTGCCCGCCCGTGCAGCCAATGGCGACGGTAAAGTAGCTGCGATTGCTGTCGCTGAAGCGAGGTAGCCAGCGCTGCAGGTAGCTGGCGATGTCATTGTACATATCGTTGACATCGTCCTCGGCCTCAAGAAACTCAACGACTTCCTTATCCTTGCCGCTGAAGCTGCGCAAATGAGGTTTCCAGTAAGGGTTTGGCAGGCAGCGTACGTCAAACACCTGATCAACATCCACCGGAATGCCGCGCTTGAAGCCAAAGGACTGAAATAACAGCGCCATCCCGGGACCTGTATTACCGACAATGCGCTGTTTCACCAGGTCTCGTAACTGATGCAGGCTAAGGCCGCTGGTGTCGATGGTCAGATCGGCAGAGTTGGCGATGGGCTCGAGAAATTTTCTCTCAAGAGCGATTGCCTGTTTGAGATCGGTTGTCTGTCCGCTGAGAGGGTGCTTGCGTCGGGTTTCGCTGAAACGCTGAATCAAAATGGGGCTGCGGGCATCCAGAAACAGAATTTCGCACTGCAAGCCGGGAATCTTGGCTTGCGACAAAAACTCGGGAAACTCCTGAAGATCCTGCCAGGTGTTGCGTGCGTCAATACTGACGGCAAATGACTGGCTCTGGGGATGCTGATCCAACTGTCGAACCAGCGATGGCAGTAAAGAGGCAGGCAAGTTATCAATACAGGTAAAACCGACATCCTCAAGCACGTGCAAGGCTGTGCTTTTCCCCGAGCCGGAGCGGCCGCTAATTACAACTAAACGCATGGGATTTTCTGCCTCGTCGACTATCAATATTTCAGGGTGCTCGTTTTATCCGGGTGCTTTCTTATTGGGGCGTTATGGCCTCATCAGGACGCACGGCCTTTGAAGGAGGAGTATCAATTGATACAACACCACGAGCAATACTCTAAAGGTACCTTACTTTGGGTAGATTACAAAACCGCGTCCCTGCGCCATCAGAGGGGCGCGCTGGCGTCTTGTTCGGTGGCTGCCAGGTAGAGGCTTTGGGTGTCGCTGGCGTCGCGAAGATTCTGCAAATAGTCGGGATGGTGCAGTTGTTCGGCAATCGCGGCCAGAGTTTTCAGATGTTCGTCGTGAGCCTCCTCGGGAACAATCAGGGCAAACAGGATGTCCACGGGTTGGCCGTCGATGGATTCATAGTCGATGGGGCTTTGTAACTGAATCAAAGCACCAACGGTGTTGGCGCAATTGTTGATGCGGCAGTGAGGAATAGCAATGCCACCGCCCAGACCGGTTGTGCCAAGCCGCTCCCGAGAGATCAGACTGGTGAAGATCTCATCGGCGTTAAGAGTCGGCTGGTCTTCGGCAATCAGTTGGGAGATGACTTGCAGAGCGCGTTTTTTGCTGCTGGCCTCAACACCGCAGTAGGTGCGATGTTGAGACAAAAATGATCTTACTTCCATAAATTAGCGGTGATGATTTCGCATCTTTTCTTTGTGTTTAATGAGTTGGCGGTCGAGCTTGTCGGCCAACATGTCGATGGCGGCGTAGAGGTCTTCGGACTCGCTGTCTGCGAAGAAGTCTTTGCCGCTCACGTGCACTGAGGCTTCTGCCTTTTGGCGTAGTTTATCAACAGATAGTATGACGTTGGTACTGGTAATTCGGTCGTGGTGTCTTTCGAGGCGATCTAGTTTGGTGTTGACGTAGTTTTTAATGGCAGTTGTCAGTTCAACATGGTGTCCACTGATGTTGATTTGCATGCGTTGCTCCTCTTGTCGTGAAACGTCGGTATTGAATCGCTTGTCATACAGCTTTGGCTACTAGCACCAGCTGTGTTGGTGCTGTCGAGGCCCTGACAGGCAGGACTTTAACCTTTATCCCGAGTGGGCGACCAGTACCGGCTGCAGCGGACTTGTGTTGCGGTCAACAGCTGCTCAGACCAATCGCTTACGCTCGTTGGACGCGGGTATTCCTAAAGACTCCCGATACTTGGCGATGGTGCGTCTGGCCACCTTAATGCCCTGTTCGGCGAGTAATGTGGTGATTTTGCTATCACTTAACGGTTTTTGGGGGCTCTCAGCCGCCACCAGTTTTTTGATGATGGCACGGATTGCTGTGGATGAGCATTCGCCGCCTGAGTCAGTACTCACATGGCTTGAGAAGAAGTATTTCAGCTCAAAGATGCCCTGAGGCGTGTGCATGTACTTTTGAGTGGTGACCCGGGAAATGGTGGACTCGTGCATGCCGACAATTTCGGCCACGTCGTGCAGAACCAGCGGTTTCATGGCCTCGGCGCCATAATCGAGAAAGCCGCGCTGTTTTTCGACGATACAGGTAGAGACTTTCAGCAGGGTCTCGTTGCGGCTTTGCAAGCTCTTGAGGAACCAGCGGGCTTCCTGCAAGTTGTCGCGTAAGAAGGAGTTGTCACTGCTGGTGTCCGCCCGCTTGACCATTGAGGCGTAGGTATCATTGATACGCAATTTGGGTGCGATGTCGGGATTCAGATTCACAGTCCAGCGGTCATCCTGTTTGGTCACAAATACATCGGGTACTACGTACTCGGTCTCGCCACTGTAGATGCTGTCCCCTGGACGTGGATTCAGGCTCTGAATCAAAATGATGGCATCTCGCAGCTGGGCTTCCTTGAGTTTGGTTTTTCTCATCAGCTGCTTGTAATCGCGGCTGCCCAGCAACAATAAGTGGTCTTTGACTATGAGTTTAGCATCTTCCCGGCAGGGTGTAGTTTTTGGCAGTTGATTCAGCTGGATTAGCAGGCATTCGCTCAAATCCTGACTGGCGACCCCGGGAGGGTCAAACTGTTGCAGTCTGTGCAACACCGCAAAGACTTCGTCCAGTTCGAGCTCTTCCAGCTCGTCTACCAGGCTTTCATGGATTTCTTCGGCGTTCATGCTGAGCATGCCGGTGTCTTCAATAGCGTCAATAAACGCCATCGCTATGACTTGGTCCCGATCGGACATGGGGGTCAGGTTGAGCTGCCACATCAGGTGCTGATGCAGGGATTCGTCGCTGCCGCGCCGGCTTTCGTAATCGTTGTCCTCGCTGTCGGGTGCTGACAAGCCGCTGCCGGAAGGGCCTGACTGGTATACATCGTCCCAGCTGGTGTCTACCGGCAGGTCTTCCGGAATAGCGTCTCCCCAGTCGCCCTCGGGACTGTCATCGCTGTTTCTGTCGACGCCACTTTGCTCTTCCTGGGCGCTGGCGGTGGGTTCTGGTTCGCTGTCGGAATCTTTGGTGCTGCTCTGTTCGGGCTGATCTTTGGGGGTGTTGATGCTCTCGTCGGGAGTGTCCGAACCGGCATTGTCGTCTTCGCCGACTTCCAGCATGGGGTTGGAGTCGAGCGCCTCCTGGATTTCGGCCTGAAGGTCGAGCGTCGACAGCTGCAGCAGGCGGATGGCTTGCTGCAGTTGGGGGGTCATGGTGAGTTGTTGACCCAGCTTGAGTTGTAACGACTGTTTCATGTATGGCTACGGCTACTGAGGAATTCTTTCTCTGCTCTGCCGCAATGTCAGCGAGTGTGGAGCTGTGTGATGTGTGCGGCAGAATCCATTCTTGCGACGATCAGACTCGATTGAAATGATCGTGTTGGTGAGCAAGTGTAGCCAGAGTAACCGAGGAGAACAACTTAAACAAGCAAGTTTTATGCCTGTTTCTTGCCTGCTTGGGAGGAAATGCGAATGTTGGGAGCGGGTGGCTGCGTTGTGGTCGATCTTAGTTGGACGCGCTGTCCAAGCTGTTTGCCAGAGGCCACAATTTTGTGTGTGGGGTCACACTTTTAGCCCTGAGAAAACACACTATAAGCTGAATTGGTGCCCGAGGTAAACCTCTCTGACCTGCGTGTTGCCTAGAACGGTTTCCGGCGTGCCTTCGGCAATAATGTGGCCTTCGCTGACGATGTAGGCTTTCTCGCAAATATCGAGGGTTTCGCGAACGTTGTGATCAGTAATCAAAACGCCAATCCCGCGATCTTTCAGGTGCTGAATAATGTGCTTGATGTCGTTGACGGAAATGGGGTCGACGCCAGCAAATGGTTCATCCAGCCGGATGAATTCCGGGTCGGTGGCCAGTGCGCGAGCGATTTCGACCCGGCGACGCTCACCACCGGACAGCGCCATGCCGAGGCTATTCTGGATATGGCTGATGTGAAACTCTCGCAACAACTGATCGAGTTTGTCCTGGCGCTGTTTGCGGTTCAGGTCCTTGCGGGTTTCCAGAATACTGAGAATGTTGTCGTTGACCGTCAGCTTGCGGAATACGGAGGCTTCCTGTGGCAGGTAGCCGATGCCCGCTCGTGCCCGTCCGTGCATGGAAAGGTGCGTCAGGTTCTTTTGATCAATAGTGACCTTGCCCTGATCGGCATCCACCAGCCCGGCAATCATGTAAAAGCAAGTGGTCTTGCCCGCCCCGTTGGGACCCAGCAGGCCGACAATCTGGCCACTGCTGACCGACAGGGAAACGTCGATAACGACACGGCGGCTTTTGTAGCTCTTGGCGAGGTTCAGGGCGTTGAGTGTGGGCATGGCGTTGGTCTTGTCCTTAAATCCGGCGCTGGGCAGTGTGGCGGTGCGGTGGCGCTTTAACTGTTAGGGATTGCGCTCACTTTTGGGAGGAATCGTCATGTGAATGCGGTCTGGGTTGGTGGTGCTTTTGTTGCCCTGAGCTTTCACCACAGAAGATTTCATGTCGTAATCAATCTTTTTGCCGGTCAGGGTGGTGCCATCGCCCTGACGCAGCGAGGCGTTTTCGCTGATGTGCAGCTTTTCGGTGTCCAGCAGGTATTCGATGGTTTTGCCTTTGGCGATCACCATTTCTTTGTCGGGCTCGGGGATTTGCTGGTAGTGGGCGCGATCACCGGTGGCGACAACCCGTGAAATCTCGTTGTTGATGCTGTAAATCACCACCTTGTCGGCTTTGATCCGCATGGTGCCCTGATCCATCTGTACCTCGCCGGTATAGGTAGTGATGCCCTTTTTTTCGTTGCGCTCGGCGGTGTCAGAGCTGATGTGTATCGGTTGCTCCCGGTCGCTTTCCAGTGCCAGAAGAGTGGAGCTGAACCCGCCCAGAGTCAGGGATAACAAAAGCGAAATGGCGAGTTTATTGCGGATCATGTATGCCTCGGACGTTGGATAGCAATTTTATAGTGTCTGTTTTCAGGTACGCTTCCATACCAACGGCATGGGTGGTGTTGCCGGGGCTGGTGATGATAACAGGTTTGTCAGTTTCGGCGTATTGCCTCTCTGGTTTTACGACCAGATATGGCGTTGTGAGTTCCGAGGATTGGCCCAGAGTGTCGGTGCGAGTGATGTGCACATCTCCCCAAAGTTGAACCAGGTTGCCGTTGTTGCGGGCTTTTCCGGTATTCGACACGATGGTGGTGGGCGGCTTGTCCACTGAATACATTGTCAGCTTCGGGGCGGTGAGGTCGGCGTAGTCTTTGGCTGTGCGTCGCTTGGGGTTCTTTTGGTAGTAGCGGGTTTCAGACGCGACAAAAACCGAACTCAACTGGCCGTTCTCGTCAAAGCGACGACGAACGGCGTTGTGCACAATATTGCTCGGGTGTTTGGATGTTTTCGGAGTTTCGGGCTTCTGAGGCAGGAATGTCTCCGGTGGGGAATCCCAAAACACCAGAAACAGACAGGTCAACAAAATGATGAAAGCCGGGGCCAGCCAGTTTTTATTCATGATGAGGTTGCCTACATAACTCCGGCACGCAGTATGTCGTGCATGTGAATGACGCCGATGGGACGATGACCGTCGTCTTCAACAATCAGGGCGGTGATCTTGCGGCCTTCCATGATGCCCAGAGCTTCGGCGGCCAGCATGTTGTGGTGAACGGTTTTGGGATTTGCCGACATGACCTGATCCATGGTGGCGGTGCTGAGGTCTGCCCCCTGGTCGACGCAGCGACGCAGGTCGCCATCGGTGAATACGCCCAGCAGGTGGCCGTCAGGATTGGTTACGGTCGTCATGCCGAAGCCTTTCTCGGTCATTTCTACCAGTGCCTGGCTGAGTGCTGTATCGGCACTGACTCGCGGCACTTCGCTGTCTTTGTGCATGATGTCTTCCACTTTCAGCAGCAGTTTGCGCCCCAGCGCGCCGCCGGGGTGGGAAAAAGCAAAGTCTTCTGCGGTAAAGCCGCGAGCTTCCAGCAGGGCCACCGCCAGGGCGTCGCCCATGGCCAGGGTTACCGTGGTGCTGGTGGTTGGCGCCAGGTTCAGAGGGCAGGCCTCGCTCTCAATACTGATGTCCAGGTGGACGTTGGCGGCCAGCGCCAGTGGCGAGTCGGCTTTGCCCGCCATGCTGATCAGTGGGATCCCCATGCGCTTGAGCATCGGCAAAAGCATTACGATTTCAGCGGAGGAGCCGGAATTGGAAATGCCGATGACCACATCGTCACGGGTGATCATGCCCAGATCGCCGTGGCTGGCTTCGCCCGGGTGGACAAAGAAAGAGGGAGTTCCGGTGCTGGCCAGAGTGGCGGCGATCTTGTTGCCGATATGACCCGATTTGCCCATGCCGGTGACAATGGTTCTGCCCTTGCAGTTGAGGATCAGCTGGCAGGCATCCACAAAGGTCTGGTTTACACGACTTTTGAGGTCGGCGACGGCCTTGGCCTCAATGTCGATGGTGCGCTGACCGGCCTTGATGAGTTGGGCGGTGTCTGTCGGTGGTGTGTTGTTCTGGGTCATAAGGCTATTCTAAGGGAATTTGAGTTTTTGCCGTTTGCAACAAGCCTATCGGCAAACGGCGTTTAAAGGAACCTCAGGCGGCAGCCATCGGGTTAGTATCCGTAGATGGCCGGCGAGGATCAGCGGAACA
This sequence comes from Pseudomaricurvus sp., assembly GCF_965662505.1. Lineage (NCBI taxonomy): Bacteria > Pseudomonadati > Pseudomonadota > Gammaproteobacteria > Cellvibrionales > Cellvibrionaceae > Pseudomaricurvus > Pseudomaricurvus sp. The sequence continues at coordinate 25,263 of NZ_CBFIHX010000002.1, forward strand.
GCACATAGAAATACAGGATGTAGCCCGCCAATAGCAGGGTCCCAATACGGCGCCCCAGGTAGGCGACTCCCTGACTGTTAGGGTGCCGGTTGCGTACCTTGTAATCAATAATGATAGCTGCCGCCAGCAGGAGCGTGATGCCGCCCATGGCCATAAAGTCGCGACTGAAGACGTCGGTCTCCATGACGGGCGGGTGGATGATGCCCGGCAGTGACATGACGGCCAGGATGTTAAAGATGTTGGAGCCTATAATGTTACCCAGGGCCATGTCGTGGTGGCCTTTGATGGCGCTCATGACCGAGGCGGCTAGCTCCGGGAGGCTGGTGCCAATGGCGACAACGGTCAGACCAATGATCAGAGGGCTGACGCCGAAGTCGGTGGCGACAATTTGGGCGCCCCACACCAGCAGATCGGAGCTGGCAATCAGTACCCCAAGGCCGACCACAAACCAGAAGAAAGCGATGCCGGTCTTCATGTTGGGGATTTCGTCCTCGTCCACAACCTCTTCCGGGTGATCTTTCTTGCTACGAGTCATGATGTATAGCAGAGGAATCAGGCCGCCAAGCAATAAGTAGCCCTCAAGAGGTGACAAGGTTGCGTCGTACAGCACAATGCCGGCAGCCACAGTGACCAACAGCAGAATCGGAATTTCCTGAGTCAGCAGGTGTTTCTGGATGGGCATAGGAGCGATCAGAGCTGTAATCGCCAAGACCATACCGATGTTTGCCAGGTTCGACCCCAGGGCGTTACCAATGGCCAGCTCGCCACTGCCGTCCAGGGCTGCGTTGATGGAAACAACGATTTCCGGGGCAGAGGTTCCAAGGGAAACGATGGTGAGACCGATAATCAAACGGCTAACGCCAAAGTTACTGGCGATAGCGGCACTACCACCGACAAAGCGGTCGGCGCTCCAGATTAATCCGCCGAAGCCAACGAGTATGGCGATCCAGGCCAGCCACAGTTCTGACATTGATGTTCCTTAGTAATCTGAGTGCAGTAATATAGGTGCAGGTCAAAGGTGGCAGATGGTATAGTGGCCTGCTTGGAATGTCAGCCGTAATGTGCATTTTTCTGGAAATTGCCGACCTTATCGCCTTTTGGGTTCCCTCGCTGTTAAACCTTTCCCTGTTTGGGGGTTCTAACGTCACGAGGAGCCTGTTTTAGAAGGGCTCCAGGTTTTAAAGCACCAGGCCAAAAAATGCTGGAATACCACGGTAGCGATGATCTGCCGACCATTAAGTACAAAATCAGGAAGAACTAATCAGGAGAGTCAGCTGAGATGGGACAACAAGTAATGTGTAAGCCACAAACAATTCACAAAAGAGTTGTTGCGCTGTTTGTCAGTGTTTTTTTCAGTGTGTTGTGGGCGCAAGCGCAAGCACAGGGCAGTTCACAAGCGAACTCCTCTGAAAACTATCCCGCTGACGGCCCCTACGCTCTGGTTGAGCAGGTGACCCGGGATATTTTGAATGTCGTAGAAGATCAGAAAGACTTGCTGGAGCAGGATCCAGAGGCTTTCTATAGTTCGGTTGGTGAGGTGCTTTCGCCGGTAGTTGCGTTTGATTATATCGCCCGGGGCGTGATGGGCAGCTATGCCAAACAGGCTAGCCCTGAGCAGCGGAAACGCTTCAGTAAGGTGTTTCGGGATAATCTGATCAGCACTTATGCCAAGGGTATGGCGGTGTATGGTCAGCAGAAAATTGTACTGGTTGAACCTGATCAGCCGGTGGGTGAGCAGCGCAAAGTGAGTGTTGTACAGAAGGTGCAAACCGAGGAAGCAGAACATACGGTCAACTACACTATGGGCAAGAGCAAACTGGATGACAGCTGGAAACTGCTCAATGTGACCATCAACGGGATTAATCTGGGCGTCACTTTCCGTTCACAGTTTTCCCAGGCTATGAGAAAAGACGGTGATCTGGATCAGGTCATCGATGGCTGGTCTGCCCAAGGTGCCGTAAAAGGCTGAGGTGGGCCGTCGCAGCTGTAAAGGTCCGTGCGACAAAGCTGAAGACTGGGGTGAAAAGTGAAGTGGTTGGCATGAGTTTCAACGGATTTTGCTTTTTGCTCTGACTCTAAGTGCGTGAGCAGGTCTTTTTCTTTACACTCCATTTTCTTTAAAATGCGGTGCCTTTTAATTGGGGTGTCGTAGAGTCGAATTCGAATCCCCTGCAAATTCGTCGTGATCAGACAGGTCTGGCCGCCAGCCAGTTATGCGGCTCAAGCGGGGGACACATGCCCAAATCGGGCATTTTTAGCCATTGAACAAACGAGGACAGGGTATGCAGCCTGAAGAAATCAAAGCCTTATTGGAACAGCAAATAGCCAGCAGCCAGGTTGAGGTGAGTGTCGATGGCAGTCACGTGAACCTGATTGTGGTCAGTACGGCGTTTGAGGGACTGAACCCGGTGAAAAAGCAGCAGCTGGTTTACGGAGCGCTGTCTGATCAGATCGCCAGTGGTGTTATTCATGCGGTCAACATGAAAACCTACACTCCGGAACAGTGGGCTGCGGCCCAGTAATCGGGTGGCAACAAGCCGTTTCCGGAGTTTTCGGACCGGTCTATTCAGATTCATTACTTTTGACAGATAAGCGACTCCATACATGGATAAATTAATCATCACAGGCGGACGTGAGCTGTCCGGCGAAGTTCGGATTTCCGGTTCGAAAAACTCAGGCTTGCCAATTTTGGCGGCGACTTTGCTGGCCGATTCGCCGGTGCATGTGTGCAACCTTCCGCATCTGAATGATATTACCACCATGCTGGCGCTGTTGCGCTGTATGGGGGTAGGGGTGACCATCGATGAAAAGATGTGTGTCGAGATCGACCCGACCAGTATTACCGATTACACCGCGCCCTACGATCTGGTGAAGACCATGCGCGCCTCGATTCTGGTGCTGGGGCCGATTTTGGCTCGTCATGGAGAGGCAAACGTCTCTTTCCCTGGTGGTTGTGCTATTGGTAGTCGCCCGGTAGATATCCATCTGCGCGGTCTCGAAGCCATGGGCGCAGAAATTGAGGTCGATGAAGGTTATATTCGCGCCAAATCCAATGGCCGCCTCAAGGGTGCGCATATCTTTATGGATATGGTAACTGTGGGCGGTACTGAGAACCTGTTGATGGCGGCGGCGTTGGCCGAAGGCACCACGATTCTGGAGAACGCTGCGCGCGAACCGGAAGTGGTCGATCTGGCCAATTGTCTGGTGGCCATGGGCGCCGAGATTAGCGGTATTGGCACCGATACCCTGACAATTAAAGGTGTCGAGCGACTGGAAGGCTGCACCTACTCGGTAATGCCGGATCGTATTGAAACGGGTACTTTCCTTACTGCGGCCGCTGCCGCTCGTGGTCGGGTACTGTTGAAAGATACCGATGCAAGCATTCTGGAAGCGGTACTGTTGAAGCTGGAAGAGGCGGGAGCCACGATCACCACCGGTCCCGACTGGATTGAGCTGGACATGAAGGGCAAGCGCCCCAAGGCGGTCAGTTTGAAAACCGCACCCTATCCGGCTTTCCCGACGGATATGCAGGCTCAGTTCACGGCGATGAACGCGGTCGCCGAAGGCACGGGAACCGTCATTGAGACCATTTTTGAGAACCGTCTGATTCAGATTCATGAGTTGAACCGGATGGGGGCCAACATCAAGCTGGAGGGCAATACCGCCATCGTCACCGGTGTTGAGAAGCTGAAAGGCGCACCCGTGATGGCTTCGGATTTGCGTGCCTCTGCCAGCTTGGTGATTGCCGGCATGGTGGCGGAAGGTGAAACCATCGTCGATCGCATTTATCATATCGACCGCGGGTACGAGTGTATCGAAGAGAAACTTCAGCAGCTGGGTGCCAATATTCGTCGGGTGCCCGGTTAACCGAAAGCTGCTTTAAGTTATTAGAGCCTGATGGCTGTTGATGTCATCAGGGCCACTGAAAGAACGTAAGAATTGAGTTATGTCGCACATGTTGACCATTGCCCTCACCAAGGGGCGCATCCTGAAAGAAACTCTGCCATTGCTGGCGTCTGCGGGCATTGAGCCTGCGGAAGACATTAGCAAAAGCCGCAAGCTGATCTTCGCGACCAATCAGGAGCATGTGCGCCTGCTGGTGCTGCGCGGCAGTGATGTGCCTACCTACGTTAAATTTGGTTCCGCGGATATTGGCATTGCCGGTAAAGATACGCTGATGGAAAGCGGCGCCGAAGGCCTGTATGAGCCTGTGGATCTGGGCATTGCCCGTTGTCAGCTGATGACAGCGGCGGTTAAGGGGGTGCAGACCCCCGAAGGCCGTATCAAGGTGGCAACCAAGTACGTCAATGTCGCTAAACAGTATTACGCTGCGCAGGGTCGTCAAGCTGATATTATTAAGCTCTACGGCGCGATGGAGCTGGCTCCGATTATGGATCTGGCCGATGAGATCGTTGATATTGTCGATACCGGTAATACCTTAAAAGCCAACGGTCTTGAGCCTCGTGAGCACATTGCGGACATCAGTTCTCGTCTGATTGTGAACAAGGCGTCCATGAAGATGAAACACGATCAGATCCAGCAGGTTATTGATGCCGTTCAGCGGGCTGTTGTTAATCAGTAGTTTGTTAAACAGTAGGTTGGTAATCAATAGGTTGTTAAGTAGATTCCGCTGTTGAGGCGTATTTGAACAGTTGAAGCGCAATTTGAACAAGAGAAGTTTGAGCTCTGCTTAGGAGCTCTATTTAGCCCCCAGTGAGGCCAGGTCATGTCATCCACCACACCCATCAAACAACTTAACGCCAGTGCTGCAGACTTTGACAGTCAGCTGGAGGCGCTGTTGGCTTGGGAGTCCGTATCGGATCATGCGGTGGCGGATACGGTGGCTAAGATTCTGGCCGATGTGAAGTCCACCGGTGATGAGGCTTTGTTGCGTTACACCAATCAGTTTGATCGTCTGGATGCGACCACTGTGGCGGATTTGGTGGTGCCAAAAGCCCGCCTGCAAGAAGCCTTAACCAAGATCACTCCAGAGCAGCGCCAGGCGCTGGAAACCGCTGCCGATCGCGTGCGCCGTTATCACGAACACCAGAAGCAGGATTCCTGGAAGTACACCGAGGCCGACGGCACGGTGCTGGGGCAGCAGGTGAGAGCCATGGATCGTGTTGGTCTGTACGTTCCTGGGGGTAAGGCGTCTTACCCGTCATCGGTGCTGATGAACGCCATGCCCGCGAAAGTGGCGGGCGTGGAAGAGGTGGTGATGGTGGTGCCGACGCCGGGCGGCGAAGTGAATGAAATGGTGTTTGCTGCGGCTGCTATTGCCGAAGTGGACATGGTTGTTACGGTGGGCGGTGCCCAGGCGGTAGCGGCTCTGGCTTACGGTACTGAAACCGTGCCCAAGGTGGACAAGATCGTGGGGCCCGGCAATATCTTTGTGGCCACTGCCAAGCGCTCCGTCTTCGGCACGGTAGCCATCGATATGATTGCCGGGCCTTCTGAAATTCTGGTGATTTGCGATGGTAAAACCGATCCGGACTGGATTGCCATGGATCTGTTTTCTCAGGCAGAGCACGATGAGCAGGCTCAATCGATTCTGGTTTCACCGGATGCTGAGTTCCTGTCACAGGTGCAGGCCAGTGTTGATCGTTTGCTGCCGACGTTGGCTCGTGAAGAGATTGCCCGTCAATCTATGACCAGTCGAGGCGCATTTATTCTGGTTGAAGATATGGCGCAGGCTGTTGACGTCAGCAACCGAATAGCTCCTGAGCATTTGGAGTTGTCAGTGGCTGATCCGGAGGCGCTGTTGCCACAAGTTCGTCACGCTGGCGCCATTTTTATGGGGCGTCACACCGCCGAGGCCATCGGTGACTACTGTGCCGGACCCAATCACGTACTACCGACCTCGGGAACGGCACGCTTTTCCTCGCCGCTGGGGGTGTACGACTTCCAGAAGCGCAGTTCGATTATTTACTGCTCGCCAAGAGGCGCTTCCGAGCTGGGTAAGGTGGCTTCTGTGCTGGCTCGCGGAGAGTCTCTGGAAGCGCACGCGCGCTCTGCGGAATACCGTATTCTGGAGGATTAAGACTGGCGTGTATGCCAGTCTTGGGTCAGGTTTTTTACTCTGTCAGCTGTTAGCCGTTGTTCGGTTGTACTCTGGTCCTTGTTTTAGCTCTTGGCGGGAGGCTTGACCCCCAGCACACCGTTTAAGGTCACCTTCTGGCCGTTTCTGAGAACTTCGATTTCGATCTCGTCCCCTGGCCGCCCTTGAGCAACCTGCATCATACTCAGGCGTCCGTCGCTGACCGTCACATTGTTCATCCGCAGAATAATATCGCCGGGCTGTAAGCCTGCTTGAAACGCCGGACTGTTTTTGTAGATGGCGGTGATGATGACGCCTGTAGGTGCGCTAAGTTTGAACGACTGTGCCAGTTCGGGTGTCATCTGCTGGGCTTCAATTCCCAGCCAGCCACGAACCACCTGCCCATAACTGACCAAATCCTGCATCACCTTCACTGCAGTATCGGCGGGGATGGCAAAGCCAATGCCCACGGAAAAGCCGGTTTTATCCAGAATGGCGGTATTGATACCCAGCAGATTGCCGTGGGCGTCGATCAGTGCGCCGCCGGAGTTGCCAGGGTTGATGGCCGCATCGGTTTGAATGTAGTTCTCGTAGGTGTTGATGCCCAGACCGTAGCGTCCTGTGGCGCTGATGATGCCCTGAGTCACAGTCTGTCCGACACCAAACGGGTTGCCGATGGCCAGAACCACGTCGCCAATATGGGCGTTTACGGGATCGCCGACTTTGATGGAGGTGAGATCATTCAGGGTGATGCGGAGTACGGCCAGATCGCTTTCCGGGTCAGTGCCTACCAGTGTGGCCTGGGCTTCACGGCCGTCTTGCAGTAACACCAGAATTTCGTCAGCACCTTCGATTACATGGTTGTTGGTGAGAATGTAGCCCTCGGGGCTGATAATGACTCCGGAGCCGAGAGCGGACTGCATGCGCTCCTGCTGGGGCAGGTCGGAGTTGTTGAAGAAGTGGCGGAACAGTGGATCGTCCAGCAATGGGTGTCGACGGCGTTTGAGTTGCGTTCGAGTGTAAATGTTTACTACGGCTGGAGCGGCGTTCTCGACAGCCTCGGCGTAGGAGACGGGCCCGCCCCATCCGTTGGCGCTGGGGCTGAGGTTACCGATCTGAAAGCTTCGGTCAGAGGTATTGCTTTCACCGCTGTGGTTGTTGTTCAGCCACAGGATGATGCAGGCGCCCATTAGCAGGCCGGCAATGACGGGCCAACCGAGAGATTTTGTCAGGCGGGAAAAGGGCAAGTGGGGCTCCGCAGTTGGTTTGGTAATGTCAAAAGCTGTTCAGCTTGACGTCTAAAGCAGTAGTCAAGGCCGGATTATAGAGGGGATTGCCGCCACTAGGCCAGTCGGCGGGTGCTTTGCCGGGTCTTTTGCTTATCTTGCTGGCGCTTGAGAGGTAAGCGATGCCTTCCCGCCGAGAGGCGTCGGGAGGCTTGGAGGGTGGCCAGCAGTGGTTGTGCGCGGGTGGGCTGGCTCCTGGTCTATTAGGCGTCTGCTTTACCCGTCTTGGGTTTCAGCGGGTGGTCGGCATTGTCCTCGTGTGAAGGGTGTGGATCGAGGCCAAAGTCTTCACTCAGTTGTCCTTTGCCGTCGGCACCTCTGGGAGCCCAGTCCCGGGGAGCCATGGTGCCGTGCTCGTCGCGGCTGCTGGTGTCTTTCGCTTTACTTGAGGCGGGCAGCAGCTTGCCGTCTGCGGCGTCGATAAGCTGTCGACTGATGTCGGGGTTGGTGAGCTTGAGAGCGCTGTCGGCCAGGTATTCGTGCACTTCTTTGTAGCTTTGGGTTAGGGAATTGACCAGTTGCGACGTCTGGGCAAAGTGCTCCGTTACATCCTGCTGGTAATCCTTCAGCTTGTCCTCGGCTTTATTGACCCGGTTTTCCAGTTCACGATTCTGCTTCTCATCGGGGTGCAGGGACTTGGTCAGAATGGCTCCAAGCGCTCCGCCGATCAGTAGGGCTGCGATTGCGGTGATGATAAGTGTGCTGAGTGTGAACACTAAAAAGTCTCCTGGTCAAAACGATGTTGGGAAGCGGGTCCGGTGCTGCCTGGTGTGCTGGCCATTTGCCATTGCGTACGAAGGCACGTGTACCGCAAAGCCAAGGATACCACCTTTGCTTAAGGGTGCCGTTGTTTTATGGCACTGCTGTTAATCTGGTACTTTTATAGGGTGCTTGGCTATTATCAGCACTTTCTTTAGTCGTTATTATACGCCCTTTCTTTGCCGCTATGCTTATTCTTTGTGGGGAATCTGGTCACAGGGTTTGGCGTTTTTGCCGTGGCGGCATTCTCGCAGGCTTGCGTCAGCATAGGGTGGCCGCTACAGTGAGCGCCGTTTTGTCGTCGAACTCCTTAACTTCTCGTGATAGCGAAGAGGTAATGACAAAAGAGGTATGGCGGCGTGCATGGCTGGGATGACCTCCTATTTTCTGACAGCTTAAAATTGAAGATTTTCTACCAATGATACTCAGGGCGCTTATCTCTTTACGTCAGGCCTCTCTTAGGCAGGGCTATTTAAGGCAGGCTTCTCTAAAATTGGTCCATCAAAAACAGGTGCAGGCATGATGGCGAACGCAGGAACACCTTTGGAGCGCTATCAGGCTGATCTGAAAAAAGACGGCTTTAACTACGATCCTGCTCAGGAGATGGCGGTTAAGCTGCTGCAAGACCTGTATGACCGCTTGGTGACGGGGTGGCAAAAAGAGCGGGCTCCCAAGGGGCTTGTCGGGCGTCTGAAGAACGTCTTTGGGGCCCCGCCGCAGCGCGAATTGCAGCGAGGCCTGTATTTTTGGGGCGGCGTCGGTCGCGGCAAAACCTATCTGATGGATAACTTCTACGAGAGCCTGCCTTTTTCCGACAAAATGCGGGCTCATTTTCACCGCTTTATGCGTCGTGTGCATCAGGAATTGCGCTCGCTGGATGGTCAGAAAAACCCGCTCGACACCGTGGCGGACCGTCTTGCCGCAGAGGCGCGGGTAATTTGTTTTGATGAGTTCTTTGTGTCTGACATTACTGACGCCATGATTTTGGGGACTTTGATGCAGGCGTTGTTTGATCGCGGCGTGTCGCTGGTTGCAACCTCCAATATTGTGCCAGATGGCCTTTATAAAGACGGTCTGCAGCGGGCTCGATTCCTTCCTGCCATCGATATGTTGAACCAGCATACGCAGGTGGTGAATGTGGATGGCGGGGTGGATTACCGTCTGCGGGCTCTGGAGCAAGCCGAGTTGTACCACTCACCGCTGGATGCTGAAGCCGATGCCAGCTTGCTGACCAGTTTTGAGAGTTTGGTGCCGGACAAGTCCGAGATTCGCGCCAATACCTCTATTGAGGTCGAGGGACGCCCTATCCAGGCGCGTTTTGAGGCGGACGACGTGGTCTGGTTTGATTTTATGGCGCTGTGCGATGGCCCTCGTTCCCAGAACGACTATATTGAACTGGCCAAGGAGTATCACGCTGTCTTGGTGGCGAATGTTCCTGCGCTGGCACGGGATACCGATGATCAGGCACGCCGGTTTATCAATATGGTGGATGAGTTCTACGACAGGAATGTAAAGTTGATTATTTCGGCGGCGAATCCACTGGCAGAAATCTACGGTGGCGGAAAGCTCAACTTCGAGTTTGAGCGCACAGTCAGTCGGCTGCTGGAAATGCAGAGTCAGGAGTATCTGGCCGCCCCTCATCGGCCTTAGACTGGGGATCGCTGAGCGAAATTTACACTTGCGTTGGCGGATGGCTGTCTATATACTCCGCGCTCCCATTTTTGGGCTTGTTTTACAAAATTCGTCGAAGGCAAATACAACATGAAGACTATTAGTGCCAAACCAGGATCAGTTCAGCAAGACTGGTTCATTGTCGACGCAGAAGGCAAAACTTTGGGCCGTATGGCCGCAGAGATCGCAACTCGTCTGCGTGGAAAGCATAAGCCAGAATACACTCCGCATTGCGACACCGGTGATTACATCGTTGTTGTTAACGCTGAAAAAGTGCGTGTAACTGGTAACAAAGCCAAAGGCAAGATCTACCACAGCCACACCGGCTATCCTGGTGGTCTGAAATCCATCAGCTTTGAAAAGCTGATCGAGAAAGCCCCTGAGCGTACTATCCAGAGTGCTGTTAAAGGCATGCTGCCCCGTGGGCCGCTGGGTCGTGCAATGTTCAAAAAACTGAAAGTTTACGCTGGTACCGAGCATCCACATGCTGCGCAACAGCCTAAAGAACTGAACATCTAATCAGGAGCTGATGATAATGGCTGCAACACAATACTACGGTACCGGACGCCGTAAAACTTCCACAGCTCGCGTATTTATTACTCAGGGCAGTGGTAACATCGTTGTTAACGATAAGACTCTGGATGAATACTTCGGCCGCGAAGTGGCTCGCATGATCGTGCGTCAGCCGCTGGAACTGGTTGATATGGTTGAGAAATTTGATATTAAAGTTACCGTTAAAGGCGGTGGTAGCTTCGGTCAGGCCGGTGCAATTCGCCACGGTCTGACTCGTGCTCTGATGGAGTACGATGAGAGCTTGCGTCAGTCTCTGCGTGCAGCGGGTTATGTAACTCGTGATGCTCGTGAAGTTGAGCGTAAGAAAGTGGGTCTGCGTAAAGCACGTAAGAAGCCACAGTTCTCGAAGCGTTAATACGTTTCTGCAAAGAGAATCGTCTTGCTTTGGCGGTTCGACTTGCACAAAATTGGCCCAGATTGCATACAGTCTGGGCTTTTTTTTGCGCTCGTGTCTAGAATACCCTTATTGGAAAGGTGGTTATGCCTTGTCAGGGGGGGGTAACTTCTTTACTATGTGGCGATTTATTTAAGCTATTTTAAACAACCGTAAATCTTTAAAATTCAGTAAGTTACTGACTGTTTTGTAGGCACTGCAGCCAGTAGAACTCATGTTGTTAAAGTAACGCTGTTATGGGAGAAAAACGTCATGAGCAATGACGGAGTGAACGCAGGTCGGCGCCGTTTTCTGACGGCCGCTACCTCTGTAGTTGGGGCTGCAGGTGCGGTGGGAGTTGCTGTTCCTTTTGTGGGTTCCTGGAACCCCAGCGCCAAGGCCAAAGCGGCCGGTGCGCCAGTGAAAGCGAATTTAAATAATATCGAAGAAGGCCAGATGGTTGTCGTAGAGTGGCGCGGTAAGCCTGTCTATGTTGTACGCCGTACGGCAGAAACTCTCGCCAACCTCCCCAAGCTCAATGACGAGCTTCGCGACCCTGAGTCGGTTGAGCCTCAGCAGCCTGAATACGTGAAAGGTGTGGCCAGAACCATCCCGGGTAAAGAAAAATTTCTGATCCTGCTGGGTCTGTGTACTCACTTGGGTTGTGCTCCGATGTATCGCCCGGAAGTGGGTGCCGAAGATTTGGGTGGTGATGAGTGGTTAGGTGGTTTCTTCTGCCCGTGCCACGGTTCTAAATACGACCTTTCCGGCCGGGTTTACAAGGGCGTTCCTGCCCCGACGAACCTGGAAGTTCCCCCACACTCATACGACACTGACACGGTCATTACCGTCGGTGTGGATCAGGAGGCTTAAGAATGAGCAAATGGACTGATTTTATGGGTTGGGTTGACGCACGTTTGCCGGTGACGCGCGCGTGGGAAACCCACATGAGCAAGTATTACGCTCCCAAGAACTTTAACTTTTGGTATTTTTTCGGGGTTCTCTCGATTTTGGTACTGGTTAACCAGCTGTTAACCGGTATCTGGCTGACCATGAACTACACGCCCAGTGCCGAAGAGGCGTTTGCCTCGGTGGAATACATCATGCGTGATGTGGACTACGGCTGGCTGCTGAGGTACATGCACTCCACAGGCGCTTCCGCATTCTTTGTGGTGGTCTATCTGCACATGTTCCGTGGCCTGATGTACGGTTCCTACAAGGCTCCTCGCGAGCTGGTGTGGATTTTCGGTATGACCATCTATCTGGCGCTGATGGCCGAAGCCTTTATGGGCTACGTGCTGCCGTGGGGACAGATGTCCTATTGGGGTGCCCAGGTTATTGTTTCCCTGTTTGGTGCAATTCCAGTTGTGGGTGATGATCTGGTTCAATGGATTCGCGGTGATTACCTGATCTCCGGTGCGACCCTGAACCGCTTCTTCTCTCTGCACGTGGTTGCGTTGCCGATTGTGATTCTGGCTCTGGTGGTCATGCACATTCTGGCACTGCACGAAGTGGGTTCCAACAACCCGGACGGCGTTGAAATCAAGAAGAACAAAGATGAAAACGGCGTGCCGAAAGATGGCGTTCCTTTCCATCCCTTCTACACAGTCCATGATCTGGTGGGCGTGACGGTATTCCTGTTTGTTTTCTGCTTCGTTCTCTTCTTTATGCCAGAGATGGGCGGGTTCTTCCTGGAGTATGCCAACTTTGAAGTGGCTAACGGTCTGAAAACCCCTCCGCACATTGCGCCGGTTTGGTATTTCACACCTTTCTACGCCATCCTGCGGGCTGTTACCATTGATATTGGTCCACTGAGTTCCAAGTTCCTGGGTCTGGTGGCCATGGGCGGTGCGATTGCGATTCTGTTTGTCTTGCCGTGGCTGGATAAGAGTCCTGTGAAGTCCATGCGTTATAAAGGCTTTATGCCTCGCGTATCGCTGATGTTGTTTGCGGCCATGTTCGTTGTACTGGGTTACCTGGGTGTGAAAGCGCCTACGGAAGGTCGTACAGTTCTGGCTCAGCTGGCGACGGTGTATTACTTCGCTTACTTTATCCAAATGCCGATGTTCACCAATCCGCTGAAGAAGCAGACGGGTATTGTGAATATCGTCATCAGCCTGTTGCTGGGTGCGTTGCTGCTGAAGCTGTCTTGGGTAGGCTCTGACAAGTACCCGCTGTTTATCAGCCTGTTTGGTACTGTGATGGGTCTGTTTGTTGCGGCAACACCTTGGTTAACCGCCAAAGATGGCGTCGAGCCCGAGCCTGAGCGTGTGCAGTCCAAAGGCTTGCCGAAAATGCTGGTTTGGGGTGGCTTTATTCTGTTCCTGTTCCTGACCATCGCACCCATCAAAGCGGTTGCTGCGGAAGGGGCTTTTAATTGTGGTGCCATCCAGTGTGATGAGATGGTGCCAGACTTGAAAGACAAAGAGTCCCTGCAACGTGGTGCCAAGTGGTTCGCTAACTACTGCATGGGCTGTCACGCAGCAAAGTTTTCACGCTACCAGCGTGTAGCGGATGACCTGGGTATTCCTCATGAAGTCATGTTGGATAACATCGTCTTTGGCGACCAGAAAATCGGTGAGCTGATGGAAATTCCCATGCAGCCAAGTCAGTCCAAAGCCTGGTTTGGTGCCTCGCCACCGGATTTGACACTGGTTGCCCGCTCTCGTTCTCCGGAGTGGCTCTACACTTATTTGCGCAGCTTTTACGCCGATGACACGCGCCACACTGGCGTTAACAACAAGGTCTTCGATAAGGTTGCCATGCCGCACGTGATGCTTGAGCTGCAAGGCTTGCAGGAGTGCGCGCCGGGCCCGAAACTTGACCACCACGGTAAAGTGATTCGCGATCCGGTGACGGGTGAAGCCATTGCTGAAGCCGAGTGTGGTAGTCTGCAAGTTGGCAAGGTGAAAGGGACCATGGATGAAAAGGAATTTGATCAGGCCATATACGATCTGGTGAATTTCCTGGAATACATTGCTGAGCCGGTTGCGGTTGATCGTGAGCGCATCGGTGTCTACGTGCTGTTGTTCCTCGCCGTATTGTTTGTTTTTGTCTACCTGTTGAACCGCGAATACTGGAGAGAAATCCACTAGATTTTCGGGGTTTGGCTTTCCGGGCGGTCTGCATAAGCAGTCCGCCCGTTTGTGTTTTTAAATTCTACTTATTGAGGTGAAGCCCATGGGCGTTGTGGCCAAGCGTTCTTCCATGACCTATTTTTCTGATGCGTGTGACCATTACAGTCATCGTGTTCGTATTGTTCTGGCGGAAAAAGGTGTGTCCGTTGATATCATTGACGTGGACCCTAAAAACAAGCCGGAAGAACTGGCAGAATTGAACCCTTACAATGCTTTGCCGACTCTGGTGGATCGCGATCTGTCTTTGTACGAAACCAAAGTTATGATGGAGTATCTGGATGAGCGTTTCCCTCATCCACCGCTATTGCCTGTCTACCCGGTAGCACGTGCCCAGACTCGTCTGTGGATGCATCGCATCGAGAATGACTGGAGTCCTATGGTTGACACCATCATTAATGGGAAAAACAAAGAAGCCGCAGCAAAAGCTCGTAAAGAGCTGAAAGAAAGCCTGCTGACAATTGCACCGATCTTCTCTGAACTGCCTTACTTTATGAGTGAAGAGTTTACCATCGCTGACTGTTGTCTGGCTCCGATCTTGTGGCGTCTGCAGCAGATGGACATCGAACTGCCGAAAACCAAACAGGCCAAGCCGTTGCAGGATTATATGGATCGTCTGTTTGCCAGAGAGTCATTCCAGGAGAGCTTGACCGAGCTCGAGCGGGAAATGCGTCTCTAATCGTTGCTGAATCACGATGCTGCCGAGCTGGCAGCGTCGTTATGACACAGTCAATGTGGTCTAGCGACCAGGTAAGGAATTTTCAATGGGTATGACATCTAGCCGACCGTATATGTTACGGGCACTCTATGACTGGATAGTGGACAATGAGTGTACGCCGTATCTACTGGTGGACGCTCACGCTTCTGATGTGGAAGTGCCACAGCAGTATGTGAACAAGGATGGTCAGATTGTTCTGAATATTGCGCCAACCGCGGTGGTGGGTTTAACCATTGAAAATGCTGCGGTGAGCTTTAATGCACGTTTCGGCGGCATTCCCACGAATATCTATGTTCCCTGCTCCGGAGTTTTGGGGATTTACGCCCGAGAGAACGGCCAGGGCATGATTTTTGAGCCGGAGCCTGAACTGGATCCTGAGCCGCCAAAGCCGACGACCAAAGATAAAGCTGAAAAATCGGTTGAGCCTCAGACGGATGCTAAACGCCCCAGTCTGAAGGTTGTGAAGTAAGTCAGGTGAAGTAAGTTGCGATTGTCGTGACGATGGCAAAAGGCGCTGCCCAGGGGGTAAGCGCCTTTTTTATTTGAGGAGTCGTATTTTGCCGGAACTGAAAACCGTTGGACTGTTTGCGGTGACTGCGTTGGCCGAAATTATTGGCTGTTATTTGCCGTACCTTTGGCTGCGCGAAGGGAAATCCATTTTGTTATTGGTGCCTGCGGCACTGAGTTTGGCCGTCTTTGCCTGGTTGCTGTCATTGCACCCAACGGCAGCGGGCAGGGTCTATGCAGCCTATGGTGGCGTCTACATTATGATGGCGATTTTGTGGTTGTGGATTGTCGATGGCGTTCGTCCAACAGCCTGGGATTTGCTTGGCTCTGGTGTTGCGTTACTGGGCATGGCCATTATTATGTTTGCTCCTCGCTCCTCATAATTCTCGACGGCTGCTGTTCATTCCGGGCTGACAGGACAATTTCATGGCAAAACCGCAAAGCAAAACTGAAAAGAAAATAGATAACAATATCCGTCTGGCTTTAACGGATGTCTGTGAGCAGGTGTTGGGACGACTTCAGGGGTTCGAGTGGTTGACCCATCAGGCGAATTACACCAACTTCCCAGCCAGCCTGTTAGTCACTTGTGTATTTGATACAGAAGAGAATCTTCAAGCTGCGATAACGACTGGCGAAGCCGAGCAGTTGAAGAAGCAGATTCAGATGAAGCTGCTGAAAATTGGGGTGAAATTCAAAGCTCTGAATCAACAGGTGGTGTTTGATTCGGAAGAGGCTTGTGAGTTGCACAGTGAAGGTAGCTGGGCCAGACGACTGGAGGCTCGCAAGGGGCGCAGTGTGTTGAAAAACCGGCCAAGCTGAACTTGTGAGACTTAAACAAAAAAGGCGATGGTGTGAATCATCGCCTTTTTTGTTTGCGGAGGGAGTGTTATTGCTGCAATTCCTTCTCGCTGAACTGACCGGCAAACAGGATGCTGGACAAATAGCGTTCGCCAGAGTCAGGCAGAATGACAACGATATTTTTACCACCATTCTCGGGCAGCTCTGCCAGGTGCAGGGCCGCAGACAGTGCTGCGCCGGAGGAAATGCCTGCCAAAATACCTTCTTCTTTCATCAAGCGTTGTGCCATCTCAATGGCATTTTCATTACTGACTTTTTCGACGCCATCGACCAGGGAGATATCCAGGTTCTTTGGGATAAAGCCGGCGCCAATACCCTGAATTTTGTGAGGGGAGGGCTGTATCTCCTCGCCGGCGATGGTTTGGCTGATAACAGGGGAAGCTTCAGGTTCTACTGCGATGCACTTTACATCCAGTCCTTTGGTATTTTTCAGGTAGCGGGCGGTACCGGTCAGGGTGCCGCCAGTGCCAACGCCCGCGACAAAGATATCCACCTTGCCTTCGGTATCTTCGTAAATTTCAGGGCCGGTGGTTTTTTCGTGAATCTCGGGGTTGGCCGGATTTTCAAATTGTCGCGGCATAAAGGTGCCTTGTGGATCCTGCGCTGCAATTTCTTCGGCTTTGGCGATGGCGCCGTTCATGCCTTTTTCGCCAGGAGTCAGTTCCAGTTCGGCTCCCAGCGCTTTGATCAGCTGACGACGCTCCAGACTCATGGTGTTGGGCATGGTCAAAATCAGTTTGTAGCCTTTTGCGGCGCACACGAACGCCAGTGCAATGCCTGTGTTGCCGCTGGTGGGTTCAACCACGGTCATGCCTGGTTTTAGGGCGCCGCGTTTTTCTGCGTCCCAGATCATATTGGCGCCAATGCGGCATTTTACCGAGGTGGCGGGATTGCGTGACTCCAATTTAACGAAGACATTTTTATCGGTAATCCGGTTCAGCTTGACCAGTGGCGTTTTGCCGATGGTCAGCGAATTATCTTGGTAAATCTGGCTCATCACTTAAATCCTTTGGTTGGTTAATTAGCCCTAAATCGCCATTGAAACGCACCCCGAAACGGCTGGCAAGCAAAACCATATATAGCCTTTTGGGATTAACTTAATTTTGCTAATTACGAATTCGTATTGGTGACTTGTCCTTAACTCCTTAATACTGACTCTGGAGTCCTTAGAAAATATAATGAAAAAGGAGCGCTGTATGGCCATTTTGGAACATACCCTTGGAATCCTGCTACATCCCGATAAAGAATGGAAAGCGATTCGCAACGAACGCCATTCCTTTCTGCAAGTCTTTATTAGTCACGTGCCGTTTCTGGCGCTTATCCCAACTCTTGCTTCTTATTATGGCGTCACTCAGGTGGGGTGGGTCGTTGCCGATGGAGAGCCCGTGCGGCTGACGGCAGCCAGTGCCATGAGTCTGTGTGCGGCGACCTATGTCGCGTTACTGGCAGGTGTGTATCTGTTGGGGGAATTTATTAACTGGATGGCGAAAACCTACGGTGTCGCCGGTAGCGACGAAGAGCGTCACTATGAGGGAACCGCGCTGGCGGTGTATGTCTCGACGCCGATCTTCCTGGCAGGAATTCTTCAGGTGTATCCCGATCTCTGGGTGAATGCTCTGGCCACGGTGATTGCGGGTGCCTATGCAGTGTATCTGGTGTATGAAGGCATTCCGATTCTGATGAACATTTCCAAAGAGCAGGCCTTTATGTACGCCACGTCGGTAGTGACTGTGGGCCTGGTGATGATGGTGATTGTGCGGGTTGGTTCTGTACTGGTTTGGGGGATGGGAATGGGGCCTGTCTACGTGGATTGACCCGCTAAAGAAACCAGCAAGCAATCATAATATCCCAATAAAAAAGAGCCGAAAGGCTCTTTTTTTGTGTTTGCTAACAGGGTTTCAGTTTATGTGTGTTGGTCTTCATACTGCTACTGACGTGATGTCTTACAGCAGTCGAAGTAGTGGTTTTACTGCAGTAGCGGCGGCACTGGGCAATCAAGGCAGTCGGCAATAGCTCGGAACAGTTCGTATTCCTGCGGATCCACTTTGCCATCGTGCTGAATGCAGGCGATTAACGCTTTCAACAGAGCCGGTTTTTGCAGCGGCTTAAGCTGTTGCAGTTGCTGAATGGCGCTGTCGAGCATGGGAAGAGAGAGTTGACCGTCCCCCAGCAGAGGCAGGTTGGCCAGTCCCAGTTTAGCCATGGCACTATTGTAAGCGGCTTCAGCGGGGGCTGCAGCATTGTGCCCGGCCGTGGCCAGAGTGCTGATCAGTTGTTGGCAGGGTACGCCCAGCTGGCGGATGCTGGCGCTTGCTGTGTGGTTGGAGCTCTTTGGTTCCATGGTGTTGATCAGCATCCGATACAGTGCCCACTCAAACGTATCGACTTGTTTGTCGGCCTTGATCAGAGCAATCACATTTTCTTTAAAAAGCTGGTATTGAGGTGTCGACAGAGTTTTCAGGGCTGAGGTCGTGAGTGTGAACAGCGGCAATCGCAGTGTTCTGGGCAGCTGTTGCACAGAGCTCTGCAGCTCCTGAGTGAGTTTAAAAACGACCGGATGCGCCCGTTGCTGTAGCTGTTGCCACTGGCTGTCGGCAGTGTCCGTCTGAATCAGCAGGCTGTAGATAATCGCTCTGGCTGCAAACGGATCATGTGCCGCCTCGGACAAGTGATCGGGGATGTCTTGCAGCACGCGTTGTGCCTGCTGAACATGCTCTGGCGTGGGTGAGCCGATGTCTTCAAGAGAAATGTCCGCAGTGGCGACATCTCTGTCTGCTGTTGTTGGATGAGCGCTTGAGGTATGGGGTTGGGAGGCGGCAGAGCCTGCTCCCGCCGCAAAGCCGCTCACAGCCTCGCTGGCGTTGGGTGACGCTGAACTTCGGGGGCCTGAATACTCTCCGTTCCAATTGGGATCGATGCGCTTGATGCGGGTTTCCAGTGGCGGGTGAGTGGCCATCAGGCTGTTCATGGAAGAGAGAATCGCCTCGCCGAAATACATATGGCTGTACTCTTCGGCGTTGGGGTGGCGAATCTCCGCCGCATGACTGAAGCCGCCAATCTTTTGCAGCGCCTGGCTGATGCCGTCGGGATTGCGGGTGAATTGCACGGCCGAGGCATCCGCCAGAAATTCCCGCTGGCGACTGACAGCGGCTTTAATCCATTTACCAAAAAACGTGCCCGCATAACCCAGAATCACAAGACCCAGGCCGAGACCGAGCATGGCGATACCGGAGTTGTCTTTATCCCGTCGACTGCTGAACCCCTGACTGTACATGCCGCTGCGCAGCAGAATCGATCCCAGCAGACCGATAATCAAAATGCCGTGCAAAATACCGATCAAGCGAATGTTGATGCGCATATCACCGTGCAGGATGTGGCTGAACTCATGAGCGATGACGCCCTGAAGCTGTTCTCGATTCAGCAGTTTCATACAGCCGCGGGTAACACCAATGACTGCGTCGTTGGCATCATAACCGGCGGCAAAGGCGTTGATACCGTCTTCATCCAGTAGAAACACCGGTGGCACCGGGGTGCCGGAGGCGATGGCCATCTCTTCCACCACATTGAGGAGTTTGCGCTCATCGGCATCGGCGGTATTGGGTTGCAGGCGTCGTCCGCCCAGAGATTCCGCGACTTTTTCACCGCCACCGGAAAGCTGCATCAGTTTATACAGGCTGCCAATGGCCACCACACACAACACCACTGCCGCAATCCCGCCCACCAGATCCCAGCTGACGATCTGCATGATGCCCGTGACGCCGCCATCAATCTGTTGCAACGGCGCGTGACGTTTTTGATTTTGAACATCGAAAAAGTAGAGGAATCCGGCGACGAAAGCTGTCGTGATGGCAATCAGGCTCAATATTGCCATCCCAAAAAGCACAATAAGACGGGTGGTGTTTTTACGGGCCTGATCCTGATGTTCAAAAAAGTTCATGGTTCGACTTACTGTTGCTGAGGTTGATGAGCGGAAGTGGTGGTGACGTTGGGAGGGCTTGCCGAGTTGATCCCGGCAAGCCTCTCACCAACAGACTGAATACAAACAGAGCGGTAAGAATGCTGCTTTAGAACGAGATTTTAGGGGCTGCCTGAATTTCCGCAGAATCCTCAAACTCCAGCAGACTGGCATCTTCGCGATGACCAAAAAAACCGGCAAAAAAGACCGGTGGGAAAGTCTGCTTGTAGGTATTGTATGCCGTCACAGAATCGTTAAAGGCCTGACGAGAAAATGCGACCTTGTTTTCGGTGCTGGTCAGCTCTTCCGATACCTGCATCATGTTCTGATTGGCTTTGAGGTCCGGGTAGGCTTCCATGACCACATTCAGGCGGCCCAGTGCGTTGGTCAGAGCGCCTTCGGCGCCGCCCAGTGCGTTCATTGCTGCGCTGTCACCAGGTGCGTTGGAGGCCGCTTGCAGTCCCTGTACCGCGCCATTTCGGGCGCTGATGACCGCTTCCAGTGTTTCTCTCTCGTGTTTTAGGTAGCCCTTGGCGGTTTCGACCAGATTGGGAATCAGGTCGTAACGGCGTTTCAGCTGGACTTCAATTTGAGAAAAGGCGTTTTCGTAGCGGTTTTTCAGACTGACCAGCTGGTTGTAGATGCCGATGACGTAGAAAACCAGGCCGGCCAAAACCACCAGAATGATGATGGATGAAATATCCATAAGTCGTAATCCCTTATTGCTATAAGTGTTCGTGTACAGGAGCCAGTCGGAACCCCGGCAAGGGGTTTCTAAAGTCGGTCTCTAGGCGCCTCTGTTGTCGTGACGTTGCCAATACTGCGTTTAGTCCTTAATTCTGTATTTAAGTTTCTAATGCGGTATTTAAGCTTCTAATACTAAAGGCAATTAGCCGAAAAAGTAATTAGCCCTGAAGAGAACAGCATATTAGCATGATCGGTATATGACGCTATGTCTGGATGTCATCGGCGGCAGTTCTGTTTATAATTCAGCGATCGTAGAAATGTTAAAATAAAGGGTAAGGTTCTTATGTCTGATCCAGTTGTGATTGTAGGTATGGCTCGTACCGCCATGGGCGGTATGCAGGGTATGTTCGGTAATCTGAGTGTATCTGAGCTGGGCGCAGAGGCTATTCGCGGCGCACTGGCGGATTCCGGAGTTGAGGCTGATGCTGTCGATGAAGTTCTGATGGGCTGTGTCCTGCCAGCTGGTACGGGTCAGGCGCCAGCACGTCAAGCGGCTCTGGGAGCTGGCGTACCCAAGCATGTTCCCTGCACCACACTGAACAAGGTCTGCGGTTCAGGCATGAAAACAGTGATGATGGGTCACGATGCGATCCTGGCGGGCAGCGCTTCGATCGTGATTGCTGGCGGCATGGAGAGTATGACTAACGCTCCTTATATGCTGGCGAAAGCCCGCGGCGGTTACCGTTTTGGCCATGAGCAAATCTTTGATCATATGCTGTACGACGGCTTACAGGACGCCTATCAGGGTGGGCCTATGGGCGCATTTGGTGAAATTTGTGCGGACAAGTTCGGTTTTACCCGTGAGCAACAGGATGCCTACGCGGTCGAGTCTCTGGCTCGTGCCAACAAGGCTATTGCCGAGGGCAAATTTAAGCGCGAAATCGTTCCGGTAACCCTCAAGACCCGTAAGGGCGAGCAAGTCATCGATACCGATGAGCAGCCGGGCAGTGCACGTCCCGATAAGATTCCTTCCCTGCGCCCCGCGTTCAAAAAGGACGGCACCATCACCGCGGCCAATGCCAGCTCCATCTCTGATGGCGCGGCGGCTCTGGTGCTGATGCGCAAGTCTGAAGCTGAAAAGCGCGGCCTGAAAGTCATCGCCACCATCAAAGGTCACTCGCAGAATGCTCACGAGCCAGAGTGGTTTACCACCGCCCCTGTCGGTGCGATGAGCAAGCTGATGCAGCGTCTGGACTGGACCGCTGAGTCTGTGGATCTGTTTGAAATCAACGAAGCCTTCGCTGTGGTCCCTATGGCGGCGATGAAAGAGCTGTCGATTGATCACGCCAAAGTGAACGTCAATGGCGGTGCCTGTGCACTGGGGCACCCTCTGGGCGCTTCCGGTGCTCGCATTATTGTGACCTTGCTGGGCGCGTTGGAAAACAGTGGTCAAAAGACGGGTGTTGCCAGTCTCTGCCTGGGTGGTGGTGAAGCCACGGCCATTGCGGTTGAGTTGAGTTGATAGCGAAATAGAAGACTCGCTTCAATGCTGAAAAAGCCTCCCGTGCGGAGGCTTTTTTTATGGCTGTATTTCTAGAACAAGCTGGCTTGCGTGTGGTTCTTCATATGCCTTTTTATGGATTATGGGCCACTCCACGACCCGCTAGATGGCACTCCATAAAACCCGCTAGATGGCTCTCCACACGACCAGCCAGTTGGCGGGACAGTGCTCCGGCATTGATGGCCAAAGGGGGTTTTGGTATAAGCTGTGGTGAATAACCACAGCGACCATGATAAATCGCTAAAAACAGTCGCCCTTTGATCATTTAGGATGTTTTATGACCACCGAGGTTGTCCCTCAGGAAGCTGACGAAAAAATCGCGCTCAAAACCTACGCCGAGAAGGCCTACCTGGATTATTCCATGTACGTGATTCTCGATCGGGCGTTACCTAACATTGGCGATGGCCTGAAGCCGGTACAGCGACGCATTGTTTATGCCATGAGCGAGCTGGGGCTGAAGTCTACGGCCAAGTTCAAAAAGTCGGCGCGTACCGTGGGGGATGTGATCGGTAAGTTCCACCCGCACGGCGACTCTGCGGCCTATGAGGCCATGGTGCTGATGGCGCAACCTTTCTCCTATCGTTACCCGTTGGTGGATGGCCAGGGTAACTGGGGCGCGCCAGATGATCCCAAGTCATTCGCGGCCATGCGGTACACGGAATCCCGGCTGACCAAATACAGTGACGCGCTGCTCTCCGAGCTGGGGCAGGGCACAGTTGACTGGACGCCGAACTTTGACGGCACCATGAACGAGCCCGCCGTACTGCCGGCTCAGGTGCCCAATGTCTTGTTGAATGGCACCACCGGTATTGCCGTGGGTATGGCGACGGACATTCCGCCGCACAACTTGCGCGAGGTGGTGAATGCCACCGTGCACATGTTGGAAAATCCCAAGGCCACGGTTGAAGATCTGGTTCAGTTTGTACCGGGTCCGGATATGCCCACCGAAGCTGAGATCATCAGCCCTAAAGAAGATCTGCAAAAACTCTATCAGACTGGTCGCGGCAGTGTGCGTATGCGTGCTCTGTGGACACAGGAAGCGGGTGACGTGGTGGTTACCGCCTTACCTCACCAGGTCAGTGGAGCGAAGATTCTCGAACAAATCGCTGCCCAGATGCAGGCTAAAAAACTGCCTATGGTGGCGGATCTGCGCGATGAATCGGATCATGAAAACCCAACCCGTCTGGTCATTGTGCCGCGCTCCAATCGCATTGATGTGGAGGCGATGATGAATCACCTGTTTGCCACCACCGATCTGGAACGCACCTACCGTGTGAACATGAACATGATCGGCATTGACGGTCTGCCCCAGGTCAAGCCGCTGGATAAAATCCTCAGTGAGTGGTTGAGCTTCCGCATGGTGACGGTCAGACGCCGTCTGCAGCATCGCTTGTCGAAAGTGGAAGAGCGTCTGTCGCGCTTGGCGGCGTTGATGATCGTATTCCTTAATGTGGATGAAGTGATTCATATTATCCGCACGGAAGATCACCCCAAACCGGTGTTGATGGAACGCTTTGATCTGACGGAAACTCAGGCGGAATACATTCTCGAAACCAAGTTGCGTCAATTGGCGCGACTGGAAGAGATGAAGATCAAGGAAGAGCAGGCCGCGCTGGAGAAAGAGCGTGAAGATCTGAAGCAGACTCTCGACTCGGCCCGTCGTCTGAAAACGCTGGTGAAAAAAGAATTGTTGGCTGCGGCTGACATGTACGGGGATGATCGCCGTTCACCGATTGTCAGTCGCAGTGAAGCTCAGGCGTTCAGTGAAACTGATCTGTTGGGCAGTGATCCGGTGACCGTCGTTATTTCTGATAAAGGCTGGATTCGTGCAGCCAAGGGGCACGATGTGGATCCTGTTGCTCTGAACTATAAGTCCGGCGACAAGTTCAAAATCTCGGTACAAGGGAAAAGCAATCAAAGCGTGATGCTGCTCGATTCAACCGGTCGCAGTTACGCGTTGGGTGCTCACACCCTGCCTTCGGCTCGAGGTCAGGGTGAACCGATTACCGGGCGTCTGAACGCGCCCAGCGGTGCAACCTTTGAAGGTGTGCTGATGGGCAATGACGAGCAACGTGTTCTGCTGGCGTCCGATGCGGGTTATGGTTTTGTCGGTAAGATCAGTGATCTGTACACCAAAAACAAAGCCGGTAAAGCCGCGCTTACGCTGCCGAAAGGTGGTCGGGTGATGCCGCCGCTGGTGATCAAGGATCCCGAAACGGATCTGCTGGCGGCCATCAGCAATGAAGGGCGTTTACTGGTGTTTCCTGTCAATGAGTTGCCGGAATTAGCGCGGGGCAAGGGGAATAAAATCATGAATATTCCATCGGCCCGGGTCCAGTCTCGCGAAGAGTTCGTTGTGGCGTTGAAAGTGATTGCGGCGGGTGAGCAGCTGGTGATGTATTCCGGTAAGCGTCATCTGACATTGAAAGGTAATGATCTGGATCATTATCGCGGTGAACGAGGCCGTCGAGGCAACAAGTTACCCAGAGGATTCCAGAACGTGGATGCGGCTGAGGTTAAGTCCTGATATCCATACATAAAGACTTACTATGAGCCCACTGAAAAACGCGCAATCTTATAAGAGGTTGCGCGTTTTTTGTTTTCTGGCCGGACGGTAATCCCTGCCTGAGTTGTCAGTCTTCCTGACAGGTTTCGGGTTGAGAAGCCTGAAAGCGGTCTTTGAATCGTTGTATGTCGCGTTTACCCATGTGCAGCCCCAGCTTGGTACGTCGCCAGAGAATATCGTCTGCTGTTCGAGCCCATTCATACTCAATCAGATATTTTACCTCCGCGGCATACAGCCCCGCGCCGAAATGCTCTCCCATTCCTTCAACACTGTTTATGCCTTGCAACAGTTCAAACGTCAGGCTTCCGTAGGTGCGCACGTAGCGCTTGCGTATAGCTGCGGGTAACCAGGGAAAGGTTTTTTCCAATAGCGTGTTCAGTTCAGCGGGCGAAGAAAAATCCCCCCCAGGCAGCGGTTCTGTTTTGGTCAGGCAGGGACCTGCGCTCGGAAAAAACTCGCACAAGCGATTGACGGCGGCTTCAGAAAGCTTGCGATACGTGGTGATCTTTCCACCAAAGACGGACAGCAGTGGCATCTGATGGTCTGGAGCGTCCAGTTCAAACGTGTAATCCCGGCTGGCGGTCTGGGGCTTGTCGGATTCATCATCCAGCAGGGGGCGTACGCCAGCGTAAGTGGAAACGATATGGTCTTTGGTAATGGTGTTCTTGAAATGTTCGTTGGTGATCCGGATCAGGTAGTCAACTTCTTCATCGGAGATTTGGGCTTTCGCGGGATCGCCGAGCAGTTCGACATCGGTGGTGCCAATCAATGAAAAACTGTCCTCATAGGGTATGACAAACACGATACGCTGGTCTTCATTTTGTAAAATGTACGCCTGCTCGCCCGGGTACAGGCGAGGAACGATAATATGGCTGCCCTTTACCAGCCGAATCTTTTTCGGGGCGGGGGTTTTAAAAGCACTGCTGAACAACTGGGAGACCCACGGGCCGGCGGCGTTGACCACAGCCTTGCTGGTGACAGAGATTGGTTGAGCGTGATTGTTGCGATCTGTCAGTTCAATCGTCCACTGGCCATTGCTGCGTTTGGCGGATTCACAGCGGGTTCGGGTTAACACGGTGGCACCGTGATTCCGGGCTGTCATGGCATTCAGAATTACCAGCCGGGAGTCATCCACCCAGCCGTCTGAATACTCAAACCCCTTATGCAGATGACTCGCCAGTGGTCCATTGGCGGTGAAGCGAATGCTGCGGGATGCCGGCAGCGATGCTCGCTTGGTTAAATGATCGTACAAAAACAGCCCGATTCGTATCATCCAGGCGGGTCGCAAATGAGGCCGATGAGGCAACTGGAAACGCAAGGGCCACATGATGTGGGGGGCCTTTTTAAGCAGAACTTCCCGTTCGGCTAGAGCCTCTCGTACCAGCCGGAATTCATAGTGCTCCAGATAGCGCAGGCCGCCATGTATAAGCTTGCTGCTCTTGGATGAGGTAGACGAAGCGAGGTCGTTCATTTCACAAAGAAGAACCTTGAGGCCTCTGCCGGCCGCATCCGCAGCTATGCCGGTACCGTTGACGCCGCCGCCGATAATGACCAGATCGTAATGGGCATCCTGTCTACTCATAGCTGACTTATCCTCATGGTTCACTGTAAAAATAACGGGTTTCAACGAGATTGGTGGCTTGGTGCATAAGTGACAATGCACTAGTCACAATTAATCAATTCTGTGGAAGGCCGGTCGCGGTTAAAGCGCAGACGGCGACGATAGGGATAGGTGTTTTCGATATGCCCTGCGCGAAGAGAATTCTGAATGTGCTGCCAGTAGCGGTAATCATAGAGATCACTGTGCAGCGACTCGAACGCTTTTTTTGCAGTGGGGTTTCCGGTAAAAAACAAGCGAAACTCTTCCGGGAAAATATCGTTTTCGGCCACCGTGTACCAGGGGCGATCGGCCATCTCTTCCATTTCGTTTCGAGGTTCCGGTATTTTACGAAAATTGCACTCGGTGATCGCGCAAATCTCGTCGTAATCGTAAAACACCACGCGGCCGTGTCGGGTGACACCAAAATTCTTCAGTAACATATCGCCCGGAAAAATATTGGCGGCGGCCAGCTGCTTGATGGCATTGCCGTATTCGTCCATTACGTCGTAAGTCTGTTCTTCGTTGGCTTCTTTGAGGTAGAGATTGAGCGGTGTCATGCGGCGTTCAGTGTAAACGTGTTTGATAATGACCCACTTCTCGTTGATTTCCAGCTTTGAGGGAGCCACCTTTTGCAGTTCTTCCAGTAGCTCATCGCTAAAGCGATTGCGATAAAAAATAAAATTGGTGTATTCCTGAGTGTCTGCCATACGACCCGCGCGTTCACTGCGGGATACCAGTTTGTACTTTTGTTTGACGACCTCTTCCGTGACTTGTTTTGGGTAATCGAATTTGTCTTTGATGATTTTGAAGACGATGCTGTAAGAGGGCAGTGTGAATACGGTCATCACCATGCCCTTGATGCCGGGGGCGATGATGAATTGGTCATCGCTGTTTTTCATGTGCTGAAGTAAATGGCGATAAAACTCGGTCTTGCCATGTTTATTGAAGCCAATGGCGGTGTAAATTTCAGAGGTTTCCTTGCTCGGCATAAAGGAGCTGATAAAACGCACCAGTCGGGATGGGATCGACGCGTCCACCATAAAGTAAGAGCGTGTGAAGCTGAAAATAATACTGGCACCGTCCCGATCAAAAATGGCGGTGTCGATATAAATCCCCCCCTCTCCATTGTTGAGCATGGGCAACACGATAGGTAGGTATCGGTTGTTAATATTCACTCTGCCTATCAAGTAGGCCCCTTTGTTACGGTAGAAAATGGTTTCCAGAATGTCGAACCGAAGACCTTTCCAAAGGCCGTCTTCTCCAGCGGGTACCTTTTCCTGAATTGCCTGAATGACATTGTTGAGATCTCGGTCGAGATCTTCCCAGGGGACGGAAAACTCAAAGTCACGCATCACCTGAAGCAGGGTTTCCTTCAAGTTGTTATCCACCTGATAACTGAGGTAAATGCTGTAGTCTTTCAGCGGTTTGTCTTCCAGAGGGCGTGAAGCTTTGACAAAAATATTGCGGTCGTGGATGTGATCGTGATGAAACTGAGAGCAAAAGATGGAGTTGTAGAAGGTCTCGGCAATTTCATAGTTGCTGTGGCCGAAGATCAGTTGAGTGTAGGTGGTCTTCGCTTGCTGCCACAATTCAAGATCGCTGACGTCCTTGCTGGTGACGCCGGCCACTAGCTTACAGACCTGATCCACCTTGTTTTTGTAGAGTTCGATCCGCTCGTAGTGGGCGTCTTGTATCCCTTGCCAGTCGACTTTTTCGAAGCGTGCTTTTGCCCCCAGGGTCATATTCTGAAAATCGGCAAAATACGCATCAAAACCATTGAGAATGGTTTTGGCTATGCGTTTGGCTGTCGGGGTCAGCGATTGGTTGGTCATAAAGCTTTCTTACGCCCTTTCGTGGTGGCAATCAGTCGTTATCAACAGGAAGAGTGTTTCGACAAGTCTTGTTATCATGATGGCGTATAAACGAAATACTGTCATCTTTGCGGAGGAGCTTTTGTGTATAGGGCAAAAACGGTTGTGAATATGGCTAAAACGCGTGTGAATAGGGCCAGAACAGGTGTGAACAGGGCAGGTGCAGTTGTGAACCAGAAAAGAGCAGCCGTATCACGGTGGGTCTTTGCGATCTGGGGTCTTCTGCTCAGTTGCCTGCCGGTGCAGGCTGCGGTGGTTTTGCAATATCACCATGTTTCAGATGCCACACCGGCCTCTACATCCACCACGCCAGCCTTATTTCGTCAGCATATGGAATATCTGGAAAGTGAGGGTTATGAGGTGGTCTCCTTGCCGGAGTTGCTGGAGGGATACACTTCATCGGAGGACGACAGAGCAAAGCGGGTTGCCATAACCTTTGATGACGGTTACAGCAGTGTCTACACCACGGCGTACCCTGAGCTGAAAAAGCGCGGCTGGCCGTTTACGGTGTTTGTGAACACCAAGCCCCTGGATGAGCATTGGAAGGAGTTTACTGACTGGGATCAGTTGCGGGAAATGGCCGCCAACGGCGCAACCATTGCTAACCATACCGTGAATCACGGCCACCTGATCCGCCGGCAGGAGGGGGAAAGCGAGGAGGAATGGCGTCAGCGGATTAAAGAAGATCTGCTTTTGGCCGAAAAACGTATTAAACAGGAAACCGGACAAAATCACCGTATCTTGGCGTATCCCTTTGGCGAGTACGATTTGGCGCTGATGAAATTGTTGAAATCGCTGGATTTTGTCGGTTTTGGGCAGCATTCCGGCCCTTTGGGGAGTTCACACTCTCCTCAGGCGTTGCCGCGTTTCCCGTTCGGGGGGCATTACGGCGATATCAGTGACTTTGCCCAGAAAGCCTCCACCTTGCCGATGCCTCTGGAATCCGTATTTTTAGAGACTGCGTCCTCAGAAGATGTGGCCATTGAGCCTTTGTTGCCGCCGGGCGACAGCCAGCCCAAACTGGTTTTGAACGTGGGCTCTGCAGCTTTGGCGCAGACGATCAGTTGCTTTGCCACTGGGCAGGGGCGAGTAGATACGCATGTGGATGATCAGCGGGTTGAGATCGAGTTGCAAAAGCCCTTGCCGGCTGGCCGCAGCAGGATCAACTGCACTGCCGCTGCGGGCGAAGGGCGTTTTTACTGGTTTTCTCAACCCTTTTTTCAACCCGATAAACACGGGGAGTGGCCACCTGAATAGAATTGGCTAACGAGTAGCGGTACCTACAGGAATTGTGAGTGAATGACGACCATTAAAAAAATTAGCTTGGCGCAGCTCAGGGTGGGGATGTATGTCACCCAGGTTGATAAAACCAGTGCTGCAGGTGCCAACCTCAGGGCACAGGGGCTGATTACTCGTGAAGATACCATTGAGCGGTTCCGCCAGCAGGGCATGCAGGAGTGTTTCATCGATACTGCCAAGGGAGATGATTGCCCCGAAGGTATTCCGCTGAAGCCGTTACGCAATCCTGTTGAGACACACTTTCCTCAGTGTGACGAAGATTTTCCAGTCCCAAGAGTTCCCTATGAAGAGGAGCGTGAAAACGCGATCAGAGTGCGCAATAAAGCCCTGATGCTGGTTAGTGATGTCATGCACGATGTCAAAATGGGCCGCTCTGTTGATCGCTCAGCTGTCGATAATATTGCCTTGGATATCACCGAGTCGCTGGTGAATAACCAAAATGCCTTGCTGAGCCTGATGTATATGGGCGAGAAAGACGAATACCTGTTGGAACACTCCATGAACGTGGCGGTGTTAATGGGGGTGCTGGCCCGTTCCTTGGGATATCGCGATGAAGAGCTTCACCATTTGGTGATGGGAGCTTTTGTTCATGATGTAGGGAAGATACGTGTGCCTGAAAGCATTCTCCATAAACCGGGCAAGCTGGAACTGACCGAATGGGAAGAGATGAAGCGCCATGTGGATTACGGCATTGAAGCGTTAGAGGCGATTGATAACTTCCCGGAAATCGCGATGGCCATTTGTACTGAGCACCACGAACGGCTGGATGGCACTGGTTACCCATCCCGCAAGCCCGCGGCTCAGATCAGTCGGCAGGGGAGGATGGGGGCGGTGGTCGATGTGTATGATGCGATTACATCGGACAGGGTTTACCACAAAGGACTGGAGCCGAATGCGGCTTTGAAAAAAATGCTGGAGTGGAGCGGCGACCATCTGGATCGTGAGCTTGTTTATCAGCTTATCCGCTGTGTGGGGGTTTATCCGGCTGGCTCTATGGTGCAGCTTGACTCTGGTCATGTGGGAGTAGTGCTGGAAGTCTGTACTCGTCAGCCCGCTCAGCCAAGATTAAAACTGGTGTATGACGGCAGGCGTCAGCTAAAAATGCAGGAGAAGATCATTAATCTGGCAGATACCGATTTGTATGGCAATATCGCATCGGCAGTGGTTCCCTCGACATTTGGTTTGAATGCCAGGGATTATTTATAGCCACCTTCGATATTGCAACCAACAGGCCTTCGATATTGCAACCAACAGGCAGGCCGCCGGGTTTGGTTGCCACCATGTCTTAGCTTTCAGCCGAGGTTGAAGCTGAGCGCTTGGGATCAAACTGCTTGAGTTTGTTAAAGCGAATCATCCCCTGCAAGTCGTGAATGTACACTTCCCCTTTCTCTGAATATTTCTCCAGTCCTTCAGCCAGTGCGAGACTGTCGAGGGACTGTTTTTCTTGTCTGAAGTCAGCGCGTATTTCTCGAACTTTTTCATAGGCCGGGTGTGAATTAATGTTTAGCATATACGCGGCAACAGCAGCATCCAGGCTGTCAAAACTCGCCACTTCATGTGTTGCGCCGGGGATTCGACGGCTGGGTACAACGCCGCAGCCAGCGGTAAAACACCACTGACCAAAATAGTTATTGGCTTCTTTGGCAAAGCGGGAGCGTCCCCAGGCTGACTCCATCGCCGCTTGCGCCAAAGCCATCGACGGAGGGACTACGTCAATGCGGGTCATCAGGTCTTGAACAAGCTCTTTATCGGATAACTCTTCTGGTGCCCGGTATCTGAGAGCCCAGGTTTCCAGAGTCGCCTGTTGTCTGAGACTGAGGCTTTTGCCGTTCGTTTGGCGTTCAGCGATGTCCTGCAATTGCTGTCTCTGTTTGCTGATTTTTGCGTTTTGGCGAATGATCGCAGGCAAAAGTCGTTTGTAAAAGCTTTTCTTCAGTGCCGGAGTATCTTGTGGAATTGAGGGGATCTGAAGTGTCTCTGCGACCTGTTGATCTTCATCTTCCAGGGTTTCTCTGCGCGATGCACGAGACTCTTCACGGGCCTGGCTTTTGATTTCATGAGAGGCTTTAAATTCTTCGGTGTTATGTAACCAGTGTTGTAAGAAAAACACTCCGGCCAGACAGAAACAGCTGAACGCGACAAACAGCCAGCCGAGCCAGACGTTTTTAGTGGATGGTGTGTTGCTCATGAAAAACCTCAAAATGACTGTTGAATACTAGTGTCGGGACAGCGCAGCGTTGTCAGGCTACGCCCAATGACAAAACGGGTAGGTGAGTGGCGATGTTCTCGAAATGGCAAATGTTATTAATGCGTTTATAACCCCAGATCTTTGCGCAGGGACGCCAGTCGCTCGAGGTTTTCATCCTTGCTCAACGGTGTTTCGGTTTTTTCCGGCAGGCGTTTAATCTCAGGAGGCGGCAGGGTTTCACCGCGGACCACCCGATCACACAAGGTTCGATAGTGATCGCGGAACACGGGAAAGGCTACGCGCTCAATATTGCTGTTCAGGAAATACCAGTCGCTGAGCTTGCCGGCGTGATAAACCGCGGGGTGGCTCCAGTTGAATTCGGCTTTCGGGCTGGGTGCCTGACAGGCTTCGATGTAGGCACTGTGCACATCGGGCAGGCCATGAAGCGCCGGTGAACCCTGACAGAAGCCAATCATCTTGTGCAGGGTGGGCAAGTACTCAGATTCTTCAATCGCTTTTTTGGCGCCGCGCAAAATGGCGTCAGGGCTAAAGCGTTGCAGGGATTCCACCCACAGGCGCTTGGCTTGATTGAGTGTCGTGACATCGCCAAACGCGCTGTGATACTGGTTGTGGTAATTAATCCGGAACAGGGCAAACACCTGGTTGATGGCATCAATCAGTTCAGAAGAGGGAGCTCGTTCGCCGTGATTTTGCGAGGAATCAGAAGGCCCAGCTGCGGTCGTTGAGGTCTTCTGCGATCGAGCGATCTCTTGTTCTACTTGGCTGAGTAGTTGCTTGCTGTCCTTCATGATTTCGACCTTGTGGGGCGTTGACGGTAGACGAACTCAAAGAGTGTCGTTTGGCCCAGTGAAATTTAACGTGTTGCAAAAATTTGGTGTTCCACGACGCGTAGACCTGGTTGCTGTCGCGCCAGAAGATTAAAAATTCCGGGAGCAGTTGTTGGGCAAAGCTGACATCGATGTTGGCCATGCGCAAAATGTCGTAGACATCACTGCCAGGTTGCCAGTTCTCCGGGATCCGGCGCGGTTCGCTGTCGTGCTCGAGCGCAGAGGTGTATCTGGCCCACTGACGCCGAATGTGCTGGATAAATTTGGTGTTCCAGGTGCGTGATCGCTCGCCGCGCTCTGCCCAGTAGAGAATGAATTCCGGAATCGCATCCTCGATAAACTGGGGATGAATCGCGGCGTGTCGTGTGAGCACATCCATGGCGTCAGGACTGGGTCGCCAGTCTCGGGTCATGGCCACTTCGCTGTCTTTTTGAGTGGTAAAGGTTTCACGCTGACGCCACTGATGTAAAACATGCTGATGGAACTTGGCGCCCCAGGAGCGATGCGCCTCACCGCTTTCCCGCCAGAAGGTGACAAACTCCGGCAGTTGCTCGCGAATAAAGTGCTCGGGAATGTTGTGCTGTGCAATGCGTGCCAGCATTTCTGCATCCGGCTGCCAGTTGGGGGCAATGGCGGTGGCGCCCACGGCGACTGACGGACGTGGCTGTCGTGATGGGTGATGCTGGGGCTGGGACTGAATCGGGGGCTGAAAACCGTTGTTGCTCTGTGGCTGGTGTTGAGGCTGGTGTACCGGCGCTTGCGGATTACTCCCGGCTTCGGGTTGAACGTTTGCCTGGGGTTCGTTAAACGCAAAGATCAGTTGCTGGCTCTGCACAAACGGAGCCGATTGCAGCAACAGGATGCCTTTGGCCCGCAGGTTCTGACTGATGCGGTTGATGTCGTGCTGATTCCAGAAAGGTAGCGCGACGTACAGGGTCTGATCGTTCAATTCAAACCAGCGGAAGCCCTGACTGTCTACCGGTTGCAGCGGTCGGGTCAGTTCGTCCAGAACGCTGAGCATAGTGGCTTCCTCCAGGCCGATGGTGGCGGCCAGAGACGGAGAAACCAGAATAGGGCGTTCGGGGATCAGAGATGATGTCATGGGCGAACTTTAGCATTTTCTGGCGGATGAGTCGCTAGTGTCAGAAGACCCCAGGGTGGTTCGTGTCGGGTCTGGCAGGTACTATTCGGGTCACACAGACTGGTCGGGTTATACAGACTGGATACGGACATGATTTTTCTGAGGATACCATGGTGGCAAAAAGCAAAACCGCCTATGTCTGCAGCGAGTGCGGTGCAGATTTTACCAAATGGCAGGGGCAGTGCAGCGAATGCGGCAGCTGGAACAGCTTGTCGGAAGTTCGGCTGGGGCCCACTCCGGCCAATCGCACGGAGAAATTCACCGGTTATGCGGGCGCGGCGGGAGTTGCCCCTGAGATCCAGACGTTGGCCGAGATTGATCTGGAAGCCCTGCCGCGTTTTTCCTCTGGAGCGGGTGAATTTGACCGTGTGCTGGGGGGCGGGCTGGTGCCGGGTTCCGTGGTGTTGATCGGTGGCAATCCGGGAGCTGGTAAGTCCACACTTCTTCTGCAGACTATGTGCTTTCTGGCGTCAGGCCGAGAGTCACTCTACTGTACCGGGGAGGAGTCCCTGCAGCAGGTGGCCATGCGAGCCAAGCGTCTGGGGTTGCCGACCGACAAGCTGAAAATGTTGTCGGAAACCAGTGTGGAGTCGCTGGTGGCCACCGCACAGAAGCTGCAACCCAAAGTCATGGTGGTGGATTCCATCCAGGTCATGCACATGGCCGATATCCAGTCTGCACCGGGTTCCGTCTCTCAGGTGCGGGAGAGCGCTGCCTACCTGACGCGCTTTGCCAAGCAGACCGGCACAGTGCTGATCTTGGTAGGCCATGTCACCAAAGACGGCAGTTTGGCCGGTCCCAAGGTACTGGAGCATATGATTGACTGTTCCATTTTGCTGGAAGGTACCCACGATTCCCGTTTCCGTACTCTGCGGGGCAGCAAAAACCGCTTTGGTGCGGTGAATGAGCTGGGGGTGTTCGCCATGACCGAGCAGGGTTTAAAGGAAGTCAGTAATCCCTCGGCCATCTTCCTGCAGCGCGCCGATGAGATTGCCGCGGGCTCCGTGGTTATGGTGGTGTGGGAAGGTACTCGCCCATTGCTGGTGGAAGTTCAGGCGCTGGTGGATGACAGCCATCAGGGCAATCCGCGGCGGGTGGCTGTGGGGCTGGATCAGAACCGCCTGAACATGCTGTTGGCGGTGCTGCATCGTCACGGTGGTGTATTGATCGGTGATCAGGACGTCTTTATCAATGTGGTCGGCGGTGTGCGGGTGATGGAAACCAGTGCAGATCTGGCCCTGCTGCTGTCGGTGGTGTCGAGCTTTCGCAATCGCCCTCTGGGGCACGATTTGATGGTCTTCGGTGAGGTGGGGCTGTCCGGTGAGATTCGTCCGGTGCCCAGTGGTCAGGAGCGCTTGCGGGAAGCGGCCAAACACGGCTTTAAAACCGCAATAATGCCTGCCGGAAATGCTCCGAGGGAGACTATTCCCGGCATTAAAGTGATTGCCGTCAAAACCTTGCAGGAGGCTGTGGCGGCTATCGACTAAGGGTTTGTTGAGGGGCTTTCCGGCTTACTCAGAACTCATCGTTTACAGGGATCATCGTTCTCAGAGCTCATCGTTGTCCGTGAGGATGTTCTCCAAGGTGCGGTGCATCTCTGATGGCCGCTGGTTGCGTCCCACCAGCTCCCGCAGTCGGGACTGGTGGTCAATGCTGTTGGCGCGACACTCAACCCCAATAAAGTGATTCTTCTGATGGGCAATCTTGCCGTGCATCTTGATGGGGTCACCGTCGTCAGTTTCCAGTGTGAGTACGATTTCCTCTCCCTGATCTACCTCGTATCTGTGGATCAAAGCCACCAAAGCGCCGTTGAACGACAGGTCGATGATGTGCACAGGCCATTTTTGGTGGGTGGTAATCATAGAAGCATGGCCGCGAAAGCCTACCCGAGGGAAGTATCGACGCTCCTGTGATTTCATACCGACTACGGTCATTCTGCCTCCTCGTGGGTGTTGGTCATGATGTTTTCGATAGGTAAGTGAGATAGTTAAGTTTTAGAGAACCATGCTTTAGATAACCGCATAAATCAGTCGGGATTAATCAGCGCATGCAGCTCGCGATCGGCAGCCTCGGAATCTCCCAGGTTCAGCTCGATGAGTCTGCGCAGGTGACTCAGGCTAACCGGGTCAATGCGCTCTACGATAAACCCCATCCAGCCTTCCTTGCGCCAGGACAAACGTGCCACCAGCTCAATGAGCGAGTCATCGGACAGGGCAATGGTGACATCCACCGGCAGGTTTTCATCCAGTGAGCAGTGCTCTGGCTCAGTAATCAGCAAGCCTTTCATCGAGATGTCCAGCAACTGGCTGGGCCAGCGCAGGGTGTCCTGTTGGATCGAGGTGTCGGCATCAAAAGGAATTCGGCTGAAGCGTCTGCGTTCAGAGTGACTGGTTCCGGATTTTGGGTCGCTTGCTGGGGGTGTGGCCACGATCGGTTGCCCTATTTATTAGTGTGCTTGTTTCCTCTTAGTGTAGAAGCCTTTTAATCGACGACAGGATTTTTTTGAGGCCAATTGCACGCAGTTCGCAGTTTTTGTGGTTTGGAATTCATATTCGACCAGCCTGAAAGCTGCATTTCTGTGAGCGTTTATGTCAATTCAAGGTGGGTTTTCACTGCTTTATTGATATAAACGCTCATCAAGTCTTGACTAAACAATGGGTGAACCTTAGTCTGCGCGGCGTTATTAAAGGTGCTTGGTGACCGGTTTTCCGGAAGCTGAGGTAAACGGGAAGAGTGGTGCGCTCGGTCACACGAGTTATGCCAACGCTGCCCCCGCAACGGTGATTGATCTGTCAGCAGATCATAAGCCCGATACCGGCCTTGAATAACTCACGTTGCCCGGCTCACCGGATCAACGTGCTTAACGATGAAGCGGAGGGCTTTATCGGTAGGATTCGAGGCTATCCTTTCCTTATATCAGCATAAGCCGGTATAAAAACAGCCTCCTTCCCTGCTCTTTGTCCTCCCTCAATCACGTCATTACTGCCGCAATACCCTCTGAACCTTTCAAGCAGAGGCCGGCAAAAGATTGGGGAACACCATGTATAAACAAACTCTATTAGCCGCTGCACTCGCAGGCCTTACTTCGTTACCTTCACAGGCAGAGATCGATAAAAGCTCCAGCCTGGAAGAAATGGTTGTAACAGCTCACCGTATTCCTGTTCAGATCAGCCGAATTGGCTCATCCGTTAGCGTGCTGTCGGCAGCCGATATTGAGGCCAAAGGACAGTTGTCCGCGGCTGATTTGCTGAGAACTTTGCCAGGGATTGCGGTGAGCAATACCGGTGGTATGGGCAAGCAAACCACTCTGCGTATCCGTGGAGAAGAAGGCTACCGCACCGTAGTTTATGTCGATGGCGTAAAAATTTCGGATCCTACGGGAACACAGGTAGGCCCTCGATTTGCTCATCTGATGACCAGTGAGATTGAGCGAATCGAAGTGCTGCGTGGTCCACAGGGGATGATGTACGGTGCCGATGCCGGTGGGGTGGTGAATATTACAACCAAGCGTCCGACTCAGGCTTTGGAAGGCGATGTCAGCGCTGAATACGGCCGCTACGACACCCGTAACCTGAGCGCGAATCTGCGTGGCAAAGTAGAATCTTTTGATTATTCCATCAGCGCCAGTGATGTATCGACCGATGGCTTCAATGCTCGTGATGACGATACTGTTTTGGCGGATGATGACGGCTACGACAATACTTCGCTGAATGCTTCATTAGGCTGGGATGCGACCGAAGCTCTTCGTTTCGAGCTGGATGTTCGGGATGTGGACAGCTACAACGAGTACGATGGTTCTTTTGGCAGTACCGACAGAGCCAGTGACTACGAGCAGACCACGGGTTTGTTGAGAGCTATTTATGAAGGTGAAAATCATACTCAACAGCTCAGTTATTCGGCCAACAAAGTTGACCGTCAGCTGTATACCGATGGTCTGAAAACCTATGTCTATGAAGGTACTCTGGACACCGTTTCTTATCTTGGTTCCTTCAAGCTCTCTGAGCAAAACACCTTGGTTTTAGGCGTTGATGACGAGAAGCAGCGCGATAAGCTGAATCATACCAAGCAGGACCAGCTTGGGATCTACGCTGAATGGCAGGGCCAGTTCACGGATCAGTGGTCTTACAGTGCGGGTGTTCGTCACGACGATAACGATGCTTTCGGTGAGCATACGACCTATCGACTGACCACCGCATATGTGCAATCTTTGAGCGATGGTAATTACCTCAAGTACAAAGCATCCTACGGTACCGGTTTTCGCGCACCCAGTTTGTACGAGCAGAACTACAACGCAAACTCTGTGGCAAAAACAGTTTTGACGGAAGAAACCAGCGAAGGCTTCGATGTGGGTGTGGAATTACACACCGCCAGCGGGCACTTATTTGAAGTTGTGTATTTCAATCAGGAAATTGACGACGCTATTGATTTTGATGTGGTGGGTTACACTGGCTACATGCAAGAAGATGGTCTGAGTCGTTCTAAAGGGGTTGAGCTCAATTCGGAGCTGGTATTGAATGATCATCTGAGTTTGTTGGCCAATGCGACGTATAATGACACTGCGACCTCTACCGGTGAACAGCGTGCTCGTCGTCCAAGACAGGTGTTTAATGTCGGTCTGCAAGCCATGATGTTGAGTGAGCGGTTGCGAGTCAATGCAGATGTCAGAGGTTCTTACAATGCGATTGATAACGATGGCAGCAAGCTGGATGAGTACGAAGTGCTGAACGTGTCGGCTACTTACTTTGTCATGCCGCAGATGGAAGTTTACGTGCGTGGCGAAAATGTCATGAATGCCGACTACCAGGAAGTTAATCATTACAACACCAGCAAAGCTGCGCTGTACGGCGGTGTTCGTTATCGCTTTTAGTTGACGTTGTTTATATAAGCCCCTGTCAAATGATGGGGGTTGTTATTGAAAAGGAGGGGAAACCCTCCTTTTTTCCGGGAAATTTATGAAACGCACACAGCCCAAAAAGCTTCTGCTTATCCTCTTGGTGATGCTGCCATTAAGTCTAATGGTAGGGCTGGTTGTGGGGCCGGAAATCATTTTGCCTTTTATATCGGGGTCGGAATCCCAAACCTTTTCAAACCAGCTTATTGTTGAGCAGATTCGTTTGCCGCGTACCTTGATGGCAGCCATCATCGGTGCCACCCTGGCCGTATCCGGCGTGATGATGCAGGGATTATTTCGCAACCCATTGGCCGATCCGTCGCTGATTGGTGTCTCCAGCGGGGCGTCCGCTGGTGCCAGTTTTATGATTGTGATGGGCGCCGGATTGTTTGGTGTGCACGAACTACTGGGCGTCTCTTTTGTGGCGCTGGGCGCTTTTGTGGGCGCGGCGTTGGCAACCTGGCTAGTGTATCGTCTGGCGGCGACAGCCACTGGAACATCCGTTGCCACCATGTTGCTTGCGGGCATTGCGATCAGTGCCCTGGCGGGCGCGCTCAACAGCTTTTTCAGTTTTATTGCCGACAATCATATGCTGCGGCAAATCAGTTTATGGCAAATGGGATCTCTCAGCAGTGCGTCGTGGAATCGGGTCATACTGGCCTTTGCGCTGTTGGGAAGCTTGCTGTGCTGGTTTCCCCGTTACAGTCGTGCACTCAATGCCTTCCTGTTGGGTGAATCTGAAGCCCGCCACTTGGGTATTGATGTCGATAAGATCAAAGTTCAAATTATTATTCTGGTGGCGTTGGCTGTAGGTGTTGCAGTGGCCTTAACGGGAACCATCGCCTTCGTGGGACTGGTGACACCGCATATGGTTCGTCTGGTCATTGGGCCGGATCATCGCGGGTTGATTCCCTGCTCCGCACTGGCGGGGGCCATTTTGCTGGTGTTGGCTGACGCGTGTTCGCGCTATGTGATGGCTCCGGGGGAGCTGCCTATTGGTGTGGTGACCGCGGTGTTAGGGGCGCCTTTCTTTTTGTCGTTGCTGCGCAGGCAGCGTACAGCCGTGGAGGGTGTGTGATGTTGTCCCTCCGGCAGATTCAGTTGAGTTATCAAACGGGCAAGCAACCCGTCCCCATTTTACGAGATGTGAATCTTGAAGTGGCTGCAGGACAGGTTGTTGTTGTACTGGGCCCCAATGGCGCCGGTAAATCCTCGCTGTTGAAAGTGGCCAGTGGTGAAGTGGTGCCGCAGTCTGGCGAAGTGCATTTTAATGGCCAGTTGCTATCCTCCTGTTCACCCGCCGAAAAAGCATTGCATATGGCCGTGTTGCCACAGCAGTCGCTGTTGAACTTTCCGTTTACCGTGGAAGAAGTGGTGATGCTTGGGCGCACACCGCATAACACCGGTTTGGTGATCGATCAGGACATTGTGACTCAGGCGTTGCGCAGTACAGACTCCGATTATTTGCGCGAACAAACTTATACCAGTTTGTCGGGCGGAGAAAAGCAGCGGGTTCAGTTGGCCAGAGTGCTGGCTCAGGTATGGCAAAGTGAAGATCAGCGGCAGCGAGTCGTGATTCTCGATGAGCCCACATCGGCACTGGATTACGCTCATCAGCAGATGGTCGCCAGTCTCTTGCGTGAACACTCTTCAAACGGGTGTTCTGTAATCACAGCCATGCACGATCTGAATCTGGCGGCGCAGTGTGCGGATCAGTTGGTACTGATGTGCTGTGGTCAGGTGCGTGCGGTGGGTTCACCTGACGAAGTACTGCAGGAAGATCTGCTGCAAGAGGTCTTTCAGGTGGCGTTTCATCGCGTGACGCATCCGCAAACCGGTCGCCCATGGTTGTTATGCTAATTCTCTGGGTGGTATCGGCACTCCTGCTGGACCGGCTGCTGGGCGAGCCGAGTCGTTTTCACCCTCTGGTGGGGTTCGGCAATCTGGCTATCTGGCTTGAGCGACGTCTCAATCAGTGGCAGGGTTCCAGTACAGAGCCATCAGTATCCGCCCGGCGCTTAAGAGGTGGGCTGGCGTGGTTGCTTCTCGTGTTGCCATTGCCGTTGATCATCGGGCTGGTATGGTTTGGCGGTGGCTTAAACGAGCTTGGAGAATGGCTGCTGGCTGTGCCAGCGCTTTACCTGAGTATCGGCTGGCAGAG
Source organism: Pseudomaricurvus sp. (assembly GCF_965662505.1). Lineage (NCBI taxonomy): Bacteria > Pseudomonadati > Pseudomonadota > Gammaproteobacteria > Cellvibrionales > Cellvibrionaceae > Pseudomaricurvus > Pseudomaricurvus sp. Next base: position 65,947 of record NZ_CBFIHX010000002.1, read on the forward strand.
TCTGCGGCAGCACGGTCGGGCGGTTGCCGAGGCGTTTTCCCAGAAAGGGCTGGAAGCCGCGAGGCATCAGGTGTCGCGAATTGTCAGTCGCGATACGGATTCTATGGATGAAGCCGCGGTATCACGAGCCACCATCGAATCCATTCTGGAAAACGGCAGCGATGCCATATTTGCGCCACTTTTCTGGTTTATGGTGGCGGGGCCGGCAGGTGCTGTTATGTACCGGCTAGCCAACACACTGGATGCCATGTGGGGCTATCGCACCACACGTTACGCGGCATTTGGTTTTTGCAGTGCAAAGCTGGATGATGTACTGAATTGGATTCCCGCTCGCTTAACAGCAGTAAGTTACGCCCTGCTTGGGCAAACCGCCACCGCCCGGCGTTGCTGGCGAGATCAGGCTGGATATTGCGCCAGTCCCAATGGTGGTCCGGTGATGTGCAGTGGTGCTGGCAGCCTGCAAATAGAACTGGGTGGTGGAGCCTGTTACCACGGGCAATGGCAGTCACGTCCTGTGATGGGCGAAGGACGAGCGGCCGTGATCGGGGACATCAATCGCAGTATTCAGTTAGTGGATAAAACCGTGATGCTATGGATTGGATCATGGATGACAGTGTGGATTGTCATTTGGGTCAAAGGATCAGTTTTTGTATGAGTGCGGACGTTGAGAGCTATCCATCTCCGGACTCAGAGTAGTGCACATGTGTGCCAAAGGTTGTAAGCAATGCTGAATCACGGTGGTCAGCTGGAAAAGGTTAAGTTGCAATACCCGGACGTCGATGTCGAGTGGCTGGATTTATCCACTGGCATTGCCCCCTGGAGCTGGCCGGTGGAATATGTACCGGTGCAGATCTGGCAACGTCTGCCGGAAACATCCACTGGGTTGTGCAACGCGGCTGCAGAGTTTTACGGTTGTGAGAGCGAGAACATGCTTTCAGTGGCCGGCAGTCAGGTTGCCATTGAGCTGATACCGGAATGCCTTAAGCAAGAAGGTTGTCGGCAAGAAGGCTATCAGCAAAGAAGTCTCAAGCAGGAACCTGAAAAAACCGACTCGGTGGCCATCCCCCTTTGGGGCTATGGTGAACATGCCCGCTGCTGGTCCCGCGCCGGATTTAATATTGTCTACTACCGCACTCCCGAAGACGTCGACGTTTTTGTGCAGTCCGGTCGTGTTCAGCATGTACTGGCAATCACCCCAAACAATCCCAGCGCGGATGTAATCTCCGTTTCCCATTTGCAGCGTTGGCAACAACAGTTGCTGCCTCAAGGCGGTTATCTGGTGGTGGATGAGGCGTTTGCCGATACGGCAGAGCATGCGCACAGTGCTTTATCTTTGGGAGCCAAAGACAACCTGATCGTGCTGCGTTCGGTGGGTAAGTTTTTTGGTATGGCCGGTTTGCGGCTTGGGTTTGTGATCGCCAGCGAGACGTTGAGAGAGCAGTTACAACAGCGGTTGATTTTGTGGGGAGTGTCCAATCCAGCTCAGTGGCTGGGGGAGCGAATGCTGAAAGACAGTGACTGGCAGTGCTTGCAGCGCCATCGGATAAACTATT